>DASTDQ010000342.1:0-6637 GCA_035710305.1 Vicinamibacterales bacterium
TCGCATCGGGATGATTCGTCTTCCCGAAGTGTGCGCGAACGTCTGTTTCGGCGGGCCGAGACGAAACAGGCTGTTCATGACGGCGAGCCAGTCGCTGTACGCGGTGTACGTCGAAACGGTTGGTGCGCACATCGCCTGAGCGTGCTTCGGGACTGATCGAGCCTCACGGACGTTAACCACAGAGACACAGAGGACACAGAGACTTCGTGAATTCGGAAGACGATCCCACGCTGCTCACTGGCGCCGTCACGGCCGGGGCGCCTTCCCCGGTTCCTTCCTCCGCGTCGACGGCCATCACGTTCGCCCCAGGCTCCATCATCGCGGGCAGGTATCGCCTCGTGGCCCTGTTGGGGAAAGGCGGAATGGGGGAGGTCTACCGCGCCGACGATCTCACGCTCGATCACCCGGTCGCGCTGAAGTTCCTTCCCTCCGCTGCCACGGGCGACGAAGCGACACTGAGCCAGTTCCACAACGAATTGCGCGTGGCGCGTCAGGTGTCTCACAAGAACGTCTGCCGCCTCTACGACCTCGGTGAAGCCGGCGGCCGCCGGTTCCTGACGATGGAGTACGTCGACGGCGAAGATCTCGCGTCGCTCATCCGCCGGATCGGCCGGCTGCCGCACGACAAGGCGGTACAAATCGCCAGGCAACTGTGCGCCGGCGTGGCCGCCGCCCACGATCGAGGCGTGCTCCATCGCGACCTGAAGCCGGCCAACGTGATGATCGACGGCGAGGGCGACGTTCGCATCACCGACTTCGGCATCGCGACGGCGACTGCCGACGACACCCGGCAGTTTGTCGGCACGCCGCAGTACATGGCGCCGGAGCAGTTCAGCGGCGGGGCGGCCTCGGTCCGAAGCGACATCTACGCGCTCGGGCTGATCCTGTTCGAGGTATTCACCGGACGCCGGGCCCAGGACAGCAAGACTCTCGAGGAGCTGAAGAGGTTTCACGAGACCGGCACCCACGCGACGCCTTCGTCGATTGTCCGTGATCTCGATCCGTCGGTCGAGCGCGTCATCCTTCGATGTCTCGAGCGTGCGCCAGAACGCCGGCCGATCTCCGTGTTGGCGGTTGCCGCGGCCCTTCCCGGCGGCGATCCCTTGGCAGCGGCGCTCGCGGCGGGGGAGACGCCGTCGCCCGAAGTTCTTGCGGCGGCCGGGGAATCCGAGGCGCTCGGCGTCGGCCGGGGACTGGCCCTCGTCTCGTTCGTGGCCGTCGCCCTGCTGGCGTTTGCCGCCGCCTCGCAGCGGACGTCGCTCACCGGGCGTACGCCTCTCGACGTCGAACCACCCGTGCTGGTCGATCGCGCGGAACAGTTGGTCTCGTCCGTCGGCTATGACGAGCCTGCGGGGGACAGGGCGTTTGGGTTCATGCCATTCGAGGACTACCGGCAATGGCTGCGCCGGCGCCGCGAACCTCGTTCCACGAGATGGGACGCCCTCTCGAGCGGGGATCCCTCGGGCGTGTTGTTCTGGTATCGCAGCGCGCCCGGCGCCCTCATCCCCGTCGAGGATGCCGCAGTCACGCTGACCGATCCGCCGGCCACAGAGACGGGCATGCGCGAGGTGGTGCTCGACCCGCGCGGGCGGCTGCAGCGCTTTCGATCAGTGCCGCCGCAATTCGACGACAGCGCCGATCCAGCCCGGGCGCCTGCGTGGAACATGCTGTTCGACGCCGCAGGCTTGTCGATGTCCGCGTTTGCAGGGGCCACGCCGCAATGGACTCCGCCGGATTTTGCGGACGCCCGCGCCGCGTGGACGGGTCCTCATCCGCTGCTCCAGGACGTGACGCTGCGTGTCGAAGCGGCGTCGTATCGGGGTGCGCCGGTCTTCTTCGAAGTGATCGGGCCGTGGACTGAGCCCGAGCGCATGCAGCCCGACCGGACCTCGTTGGCGGATTTCATTCTCATCGGCGTGCTGCTCGGTATTCTCGCCACGCTGCTCTTGGCTGCAGCGGTGCTGGCGCGGCACCACATCCGGTCCGGCCGTGCCGATCGGCGCAGTGCGTGGCGGCTCACCGCGTATTTGGCCGTCGTGGGTATGGTCGCGTGGCTGCTGCGGGCGGATCACTCGTTGAATCTCGAGGGGGAAGTCGGGCTGCTCTTCAGAGAGGCTGCCAACCTGTCGCTGCTGTCGCTCGCGTCCTGGACTGTGTACGTCGCGCTCGAGCCCTATGTCAGACGGCTCTGGCCGGACGCGCTGCTCGGGTGGTCCCGCCTGCTGACCGGGCACATTCGCGATCCTCGCGTGGGCCGAGACCTGTTGATCGGGATGGCGTTCGGCGTCGCGCTGGCGCTCGTTGACGTCGGCAAGGCCACCATCATTCCCGCGCTTGGCCAGTCGGCCCCGTTTCCGCGCTACGGCTACGGCGACGTGATGCTTGGAAGTGGAACTGGGGCGTTGTGGGGCACCCTGCTCGAAAGTGCGAGCGCCGTCGTCGCGGCGCTCCTTGCCACGCTCGGCATCGTGATCCTGCGGCTCGTCCTGCGCTGGCGCTGGCTGGCGATCGTCGTCACCTGGATCTTCCTGTCGCTGACGACAACGTATGACATGACGGCGATACCGATGTCGCTCGCATTCCCGCTCGCCAGCGGCGCGCTTCTGTCGATCATCGCCTTCCGGTTCGGATTGCTGGCGCTCGTGGTGACGTGGTTCACCTGGGGCCTCATCGAGGCCGTTCCCATGACGCTGCAGCTGTCGCATTGGCGGGCTGTGCCCTCGAACTGGACGCTCGCCGTGCTCGTCGGGCTCACCCTGTACGGCTTCTACGCCTCGCGCGCGGGCCAGCCGCTCTTGGGCCGGATTCTCAGGGATTGAGCCCCAAAGCTCATATGATCGCCGGATGACGGAGTCGAGTGCGCCCCTGGCCGGCTGCGGGGTCCTGGTGACGGGCGCGTCGAGCGGGATCGGAAAAGCGATCGCACTCGCGTGCGCACGAGCCGGGGCCGACGTGGCGATTACGTACAAGGCCAACGCCGCCGGCGCGCGCGACACCGAGGCGCAAATCCGGGCGCTTGGCCGCCGGAGTGCTCTGTTTCAGGTGGAGCTGGCGGACGAACGGGCCCTCGGGGCGCTCGGCCCTGCGGCGCGCGAGGCGCTCGGATCGATCGACGTCTGGATCAACAACGCCGGAGCCGACATTCTGACCGGCCCCGCTGCATCGCTCTCGAGCGTGGCGAAGATGGACCTCCTCCTGGCGGTTGACCTGCGGGGGACGATCATCGCCTCGTGGTGCGCGGCCGACATGCTGTCGGCCCAGCCAGGAGGAGGCGTGATCATCAACGTCAGCTGGGATCACGTGCTGACCGGAATGGCGGGAACCAACCCGCAGCTGTTCGCTGCAGCCAAGGGAGGCATTCTGGCGTTCAGCAAGTCGCTCGCGCGATCGGTGGCCCCGCGCGTGCGTGTAAATGTCATCGCCCCCGGCTGGATCGAGACGTCGTTCGGCGCCCGGATGGACGAGGCCCAGCGCCAGGCCGTCGCGCAGTCCACTCCCCTCGAACGCTGGGGCACACCGGACGACGTCGCCGGAGCCGCCGTGTTCCTCGCTTCTCCGGTGGCAGCGTTCATTACGGGGCAGGTCATCCTGGTCGGTGGCGGAGTGGTGATGTAATAACTCCGACGGCTGTCGAGACCACGAAGCTCACGAAGATCTCGAAGTCCACGAAGCAGTTCTTCTCGTGTAGAGAACTGATTTCGTGATCTCCGCGATTTTCGTGGCCTTCGTGGTGTGGTGGGGGTGCAGGTTATGTCGAAGAAAGAACAAACATACGACGAGGCGCAGATCGCCGAAAAGCTGCGCGAGCTTCCGGGGTGGTATCTCGAGGACGGATGGATCCGCCGCGTCTACAAGACCGACGGGTGGCCGACGACGCTGATGCTCGTGAACGCGATCGGGTACCTGTCTGAAGCGGCCTACCACCATCCCGATCTGTCGGTGACCTGGGGGCGGATCACCGTGAAGCTGTCTACGCACAGCGCAGGCGGCATCACGGACAAGGACTTCTCGCTCGCGCGACGGATCGAGGACGCGGTGCTCTGGCGCCCCGCTCCGGGAGAGGCGCTCGAGGGGACGCCGAACAAGTTCGTGCGGAGCGGCGATCCTCGCTGATGCCGGAGGGTACGCCGCGGCGCGTGCTGTTCGTCACGGGCCGTCTGGCCGAGCCGTCGCTGCGGCGCGTGCTGGAGGACATGGGGCCCGCCTTCGTCTGCGACGTGGCGGTCCTCAAGATCACCGTGGCGGCGCTGATGACAACCTCCTGGATCGCGCGCCACCTCGCCGTGCCCGCGAACACGGACCTCGTCCTCATCCCGGGCTTGTGCGAGGGCGATGCCGCGGTCGTCGCAGACGCGTTCGGCGTCAACGTGGAGAAGGGCCCAATCGACCTGCGCGAGATCCCCCGACACTTCGGCCGTCCTGCCGCCACGCGCGAGTACGGTGCCAGGGACATCGACATCATCGCCGAGATCAACAACGCGCCCCGGCTGACGCGGGAGGCGATCCGGCGCGAGGCGGAGTACTACCGCGGCTGCGGGGCCGACGTCATCGACATCGGTTGCACGCCCGGCCTTCCATTCCCTGCGCTCGCCGACGTCGTGCGCGAGCTCGTGGACGCGGGCATGCGGGTCAGCGTGGACACGTTTGACGCCGACGAGATCCGGACCGCGGTTCGGGCGGGCGCGAGCCTGGTGCTGAGCGTCAACGGCTCCAATGTCGATGTCGTCCAGGAGCTGGCGGCGAGCGGCGCCCGGTGGGTCGTCATTCCCGATCCGGGCGGACCGCTCGAGACGCTCGAGCCGACGCTCGCGAAGCTCGAGGCGTGGGGCGCACCCTACTTGATCGATCCGATCCTCGAGCCGATCGGCCTCGGCTTCATGGCCTCGCTCGAGCGGTACGCTGAAGTCCGAAGGACGTGGCCAGGGGCCGAGATGATGATGGGGATCGGGAACGTGACCGAGCTGACCGCGGCCGACTCCACCGGGGTCAACGCGGTGCTCGTCGCGATCTGCCAGGAGCTCGGCATCCGCGCCGTCCTGACGACCGAGGTCATCCCCTGGGCGCGCGGCGCCGTCCGCGAAATCGACGTGGCGCGCCGGCTGATGCACTACGCGGTGAACGGCCGCACGATCCCGAAAGGCGTGGACGACCGCCTGGTGACCGTGAAGGACCCCGCCGTGCTGACATACTCCGAGGCGGAGCTGCGCCAGCTGCAGGCCGCCATCACCGATCCCAACTACCGCATCTTCGCGGACCGGGAGGCGATCACTGTCTTCAACAGCGAACGCTTCGTGCGCGGCACCGACATTCAGGACATCTTCGCGCGGCTCGGCGTCGCGGAGCCGAACCACGCGTTCTACCTGGGCAAGGAACTGGCGAAGGCGAGCCTGGCCGTGGCGCTCGGCAAGACCTACCGCCAGGAAGGCCAGCTGGCATGGGGATATCTCACGCCGCCGGAAGATCGGTCCGGGCACGTGCGGTTGACGCACGCCGAACGGGCCGGCAGCGACCCTTCGACAGGCTCAGGGTCCTCGCCGCAGAGCCGCTCCCGCTCGGAGAAGCCGTGATGCCGCCGCTCGTCGAAGAGCTCGTGCCGGCACCCGATCCGGTGCGCAGCTGCGAACGCCTCGACGGGCTGCCCTACCGGCTGCTGCTCGACAGCGCGATTGCCGACGCGAGGCTCGGCCGATATTCGTTCCTCACGGCGGATCCCGTGGCCGTCGTGCGCAGCAAGGGAGGCGAGGTCGAGTGTCTCGACCTGGTCACGAGCACGCGGCGGACCGAGCGCGGCGATCCGCTCGCCGTGCTGCGCGCGCTCGTCGAACCGTATTCCACGCCGGCTGTCGCCGGCCTGCCTCCGTTTCAAGGGGGGGTGGCCGGTTACGTCGCCTACGACTGGGGGCTGACGCTCGAGCGGTTGCCCGCGCCTCGCTACGACGATCTGGCGCTGCCCGATGTCGTCATGGCGGTCTACGACTGGGTGCTGGCGTGGGACCACGCCTCAGGTCAGGCCTGGCTGATCTCCACGGGCCTGCCGGAGACGACGCCCTCCGCGCGGGCATCGCGTGCGGTGATGCGTGCGGCGGCAGTCAAGGAGCGCATCCGACACGCACACGCCAGCCCCCTGCCCCCTGCCCCCTTGCCCCCTGCCTCCTCGCACCCTCCCGCCTTCGCCGCTTCGCGGCTTCGGCGAGGCAAGCGCCCCTTCGCACCCTCGCACCTCGTGCAGCCTGTCTGGTGGCCAGCCTCCTTACAGCTGAAGTCGTCGTTCACGCGCGACGCCTACCTCGCCGCCGTCGAACGCGTCCGCGAGTACGTCTTCGCCGGCGATATCTTCCAGGCCAATCTCTCGCAGCGCTTCGAGGCGCCATTCCACCAGCCGGCCTGGGACTTCTACAGGTGTCTTCGCGAACGGAACGCGGCGCCGTTTGCCGCGTATCTCGATTTCCCCGAAGCGCAGATCGTGAGCGCCTCCCCGGAGCGGTTTCTCCGCGTAGACGCGGCGAGGCACGTCGAGACGCGCCCGATCAAGGGCACGCGCCCGCGCGGCGTCGGTCCCGAGCACGATGCAGCGCTCGGCCAGGCGCTCGCCGAGAGCGCGAAGGATCGGGCCGAGAACCTGATGATCGTGGACCTG
>DASTDQ010000343.1:0-2517 GCA_035710305.1 Vicinamibacterales bacterium
ACGGCGAGGGGACCATCCGCGCCGCGGTACTCGGAGGGCCCGCCATCGTTGCGCTCGGAGCGTCTGAACCGCGGCAGCAGTTCGCCGTAACCCCAGCCCGGGTTGCCAAGTGACTGCCAGCGATCGAAGCATCGCCGATCGCCGCGGATATGGACCATGGCGTTCGTCGCGCTCGACCCGCCGTACGCCTTGCCCCTCGGAACCTCGATGACGCGATTGGCGAGCCCGGGCTCGGGCTCCGTGGCGTACCCCCAGTCGTACTCGGAGCCGAAGAGCGACGTCCATCGCCCGGGCATCGTGACGGCCGGATCTCCCTCGCCGGAGCCGCCGGCTTCGATGAGCAAGACACTCACCGACGGATCCCCGGACAGCCGATTGACGACGACGCAGCCGGACGAGCCGGCGCCGACGACGATGTAGTCGGCCTCTCGAAGGCAGTCAGGCAAGACGACCCATCGTGCCGTTGGGATCCTGGAACTGATGTAGAGGCGGGTCTTTAGACCCGCCTGTGGTTAGGCGTGCTTGACGGCGGGTCTGAAGACCCGCCGCTACGTGCCAATAAAGTCTAGTTCACGACGTCGCACGCGTCGGTGATGCAGATCGATTCGAGCGTGCGGCCCATCGGCGGCACCGGCATGCCCTGCGCGGCCATCAGCTTCCGCAGGAGCAGTCCCGCTTCCTCGTGCGCGATCGCCGACTGCACGCCCACGCGTACCAGGCCGTCGGCGTAGTCCACGGGCAGCCACGTCTTCGCCGCGAGCGCCCCGCCGCGGTTGTCGGTGTTGCCGTAGTCCTTCACGTCGAGTTTCGCGCCGGCATCGGCGAGCACCTGAATCACGTCCGCGCGCCCCTTGTGGGCCGCGCCATGCAGCGCCACACGGCCGGTGTCGGCCTGCAGGTTCGGGTCGAGCCCCAGTGCCAGGAGCATCTTGACGGCGTCGAGCGTCGCCTTGGTCGACCACTCGAACGTGATGCCCTCGACCCAGCCGATCCCTGCCGCGACGTGGAGCGCCGAGACGTTCAGGACGGTGTTGATCTTCGGATCCGCCCCGCGCGAGAGCAGGAGCTTCATCAATTCGATGTCACCTGACTGCGAGGCGCGCAGGAAGGCCGTCGCGCCGTTCTCGTCGAGCCACTGGTTGGTGAACACCGTCCGCGTTTCACTGCTGTCCTTGACACGGTGGTTGACGTTGGCGCCCTTGTCGAGCAGCAGCGCGATGAAGTCGAGATGATCCATGTCCGGCTTGCGGACCGGATAGTCGCCGTTCTCGATGTTGCGGTTGTCGGTCGCCAGGTACAGGGGCACCCATCCACCGTTGTTCCCGAGGTTCGGGTCGGCGCCGCGCTCGAGCAGGTAGGCTCCGAGCTTGTAGTACCGGTTCTGCGCCGCGACCAGCAGCGCGCTCCATCCGTAGCCGCTCTGCTGATTCACGTTGACGCCGGCGTCGAGGAGCGTCTTGATCGACTCCAGATCGTTCGCGCGAGCGGCGTAGATGAGCGCCGTCAGGGCACCGCCATCGGCCGGCGCGTTGCCGCGGCGTCCGATGCCCGCGGCAACCGCGGCATCGTCCTGATCGAAGGCCGCGGCATCATCCGCATTGCCCCGCCCGCGCCCGCCGCGGCCGCCTCCCCGTCCGCCGCCGCCGGCAGCCGCACCTCGCCCCGGTTCACCGTTGCTTTCGAGCGCCCTCAGGTCGCCGAGATTGGGCGCCGCCTGACGCGCAGCCACGGCTGCCGCCTGCGCCGCCACGGCCTTGCGCGGATCATTGGCCTTGCCGAGCGCCGGCCCCCGCCCGCGAGGGGCCGGGTTCGAGCGCGCGTTCGCGTCCGCGCCGCGATCGATGAGCAGCCGGATCGCCGCCTCGTGCCCCTCGTCGGCGGCCCACATCATGGGCGTCGTGCCGCGCAGGGTCTCCTTCGCGTTCGGGTTGGCGCCGTTGTCGAGCAGCGCCTTCATCGCGTCCACGTTACCGGTCCGCGACGCGAGCATGAGCGGCGTCCGGCCGAGCGGGAGCGTCTCGTTGGCATCGGCGCCCGCCTCGATGAGCGCGGCGACCATCGCGGCATCTCCGTTCACGCTCGCCAGCCACAGCGGGGTAACACCCTCCCGGTTGGCGGCCTTCGGGTTCGCGCCCGCGCGCATCAGTATCGCGGCCAGCTCGCGATTGCCGCGGTAGACGGCCCAGTGCAGCGCGGTGGCGCCGTCGCTCTGCGGGGCGTTCACGTCTGCCTTCTTCGCGATGAGTGCCTGCACGGCCGCCCGGTCGCCGCGCATCGCGGCGTCCGCGATGTCGCTCTTCGCGGCAGCCCCCGATGGAACCACGAAGGCCACGAAGATCACGAAGGCCACGAACGCTACGAAGACGAAAGACGCAAAAGTCTTCGTGCCCTTCGCGACCTTCGTGTTCTTCGTGGTTGAAGACATCTCGGTTCTCACAGATCCTCCAACCGCCCGGTGCTGTCGCCGAGGCTCTCCTGGTGAATGTCGAACTTGTCGAGGACGCTCAGCAGCAGGTT
>DASTDQ010000344.1:0-3868 GCA_035710305.1 Vicinamibacterales bacterium
ACCGAGCCGTCCCCCGAACACATCTCGCGGGTGCGCGAGCGGTACCAGCTCGATCACCAGTTCGTGCTGTACGTCGGCAATATCAAGCCGCACAAGAACCTCGTGCGACTCATCGAGGCATTCAGCCGGCTGCGCCAGGACCACGGGGACATCAAGCTGCTCATCATCGGCGACGAGATCTCGAAGCTCCCCGCCCTGAGGCGTGCCGTCCACAGCCACAAGCTGCGCAAACACGTCCGCTTCCTCGGCTACCTGAAGGACGACACCCTGACGGTGCTGTACCGGTTGGCGGCCGTGTTCGTCTTTCCCTCGCTCTACGAAGGTTTCGGACTGCCGCCTCTCGAGGCAATGGCGAGCGGAACGCCGGTCGTCACCTCCAATCTCTCCTCGCTGCCCGAGGTGACGGGCGACGCGGCGGTGCTGGTCGACCCCTACGACGTCGATTCGATCGAGCACGGCATCCGCCGCGTGCTCGATGACCCATCGCTTGCCGACGATCTGCGGCGCAAGGGGCTGCAGCGGGCGCGCGAATTCTCGTGGGAGCGGTCCGTCGAAGAAACGCTGCGCGTGTATCGGGATGTAGCTGGCAGGGGGCAGGGGGTAGGGGGCAGGGGGCAGGGGGCAGGGGGCAGGGGGCAGGCGGAAAAGGAAAAAGAGAGTGAGCACGGCGGCGTCGCAGAGACGCAGAGGACAGGTTGAGAGAGGGTCCGATTCGAGTCGCGCTCGTGCACGACTGGCTGACCGGGATGCGCGGGGGCGAGAAAGTGCTCGAGGGGCTCTGCGGCTTGCATCCCGGCGCCGACATCCTCACGCTCGTCCATCGCCGAGGCTCCGTCTCGCAGGCCATCGAGCGGCATCCGATTCGGACCTCGCTCGTGCAGCATCTGCCGGCGGCCACGACGGGCTACCGCTACTACCTGCCGCTGTTCCCGTTCGCGATCGAGCAGTTCGACCTCGACGACTACGACCTCGTGATCAGCTCGAGCCACTGCGCCGCGAAGGGCGTCGTGCCGAGGGGCGACGCGCGGCACATCTGCTATTGCCATTCGCCCATGCGCTATGCCTGGGATCAGTTCGAGGCGTATTTCGGGCCGGCTCGCGTCGGCGCCTTGGCGAGCCGATGGTTCTACCGCCCAGTGCTGTCGAGGCTGGCTCGATGGGACGTCGCGACGTCCGTGCGAGTCAATCGCTTCGTGGCCAACTCAGCTTACGTTGCCGGCCGGATCCGTCGATACTATAATCGCGAGGCCACAATCGTGTATCCGCCCGTCGACACGGTGTTCTACCGTCCCGCCGATGTCACTCCCGGCAATCATTTCCTCATCGTGTCCGCGCTGGTTCCCTACAAGCGGATCGATCTGGCGATCGAGGCGTGCTCGGCGCTCGGCGCCGCTCTGCGGATCGTCGGCGACGGCCCGGAGCGCGATCGCCTCGAACGCCAGGCCGGAGCGGGCACGACGTTGCTGGGCTGGCTTCCCGACGAGGCCCTCCGGGACGAGTATCAGCGGGCTGCGGCAGTGATCATGCCCGGAGAAGAAGACTTCGGCATCGTGCCACTCGAGGCGAACGCGTGCGGCAGGCCCGTTGTCGCGCTGGCCCGCGGCGGCGCGACGGAAACGGTCGAGGACGGTGACACGGGCGTGCTCTTCACGGAGCCCACTCGCGAGTCTCTGACGACGGCGCTCGTGCGCGCGCGCGAGACGAGATTCGACTCGATCGTTATCCGCGCGCACGCCGAGCAGTTTTCCCGCGAGCGCCACACCGAGCGCATGCGCGCCGTCATCGACGAGACGATGGCCGCGCCTGTCGGGACCAGATGGTAAGACGCTACAACCGCCTGCTCGTAGCGTTCTACATCGTCGGCGACATCGTGCTGGCGATGTGGGCGTTCCTGCTCGCGTACGGGATCAGATTCGAGAGCGGCCTGATTCCGGTCTTCCGGGGGTACCCGCCGATCGAGCAGTACCTGCGCCTCCTGCCATTTGTCGCCATCGTCACGCCGCTGGCATTCTGGGTGCAGGGCGTCTACCGCCTGCGGCGCGGGCGCTCCCGCGTGGACGACTTCTTCGCCGTGCTGGTCGGCAGCGTGCTCTCGGTCGTGTTCGGCGTGGTGTCCACCCTCTACGTGCAGACGTACTGGGCGTCGCCGGAGGCGCGCGGCCGTGGCGCCTACGAGGTCTCCCAGATCGTGTGGGGCCTCTTCCTCGTGCTGACGGTCATGTTCGCCTACGCCTCGCGCGAAGCCGTCCGCGAGCTGCTCGAGCGGCGGTGGCGCGCGGGGATCGGACTCAAGCGGATCCTGATTGCGGGCGCGGGCGACCTGGGGCGGATGGTCGCGGACCGCATGCTCCAGCACCGGGAGCTCGGCTACCACGTCGTGGGCTTCGTGGACGATCGCGCGACGGGCGATCACATCGGCTATCGGGGGCTGGCGCTGCTCGGCACGCTGTCCGACGTCGCCGAGATCTCGCATCAGGAGCGCGTCGATCATCTCTACGTGGCCCTTCCACCCTCGGAGCACGCCAAGGTCCTGGAACTGATGGAAATCGCCAGCCGCGAGTGCATCGACGTCAAGGTGGTGCCCGATCTGCTTCAGTTCATCGCGCTGCGCGCCAGGCTCGAAGACCTCGACGGTCTGCCGATCATCAACGTGAACGACGTCCCGCTCCAGGGGTTTGGCGCCTGGGTCAAGCGCGGTCTCGACGTCGTGCTCTCGGCGGCGGCGATGGTCGTCCTGGCCCTTCCGGCGCTCGTGATCGCCGCGCTGGTAAAGAGATCGTCGCCGGGACCGGTCTTCTACAAGCAGGAGCGCATGGGGCTCGACGGACGCGCGTTCACCGTCTACAAGTTCAGGTCGATGGCCGACGACGCCGAGGTCGCGACGGGGCCCGTCTGGGCGCGCGACGACGATCCGCGGATCACGGGAATCGGGTGGTGGCTGCGCAAGCTGGACCTGGACGAGCTGCCCCAGTTCTGGAACGTGTTGAAGGGCGACATGTCGATCGTGGGGCCCAGGCCGGAGCGTCCGTTCTTCGTGGAGCAGTTCAAGCACCGCATCCCGCAGTACATGCTGCGCCACAAGGTCAAGGCGGGCATCACCGGGTGGGCGCAGGTCAACGGCTGGCGCGGCAACACGTCGCTCGAGAAGCGGATCGAGTACGACCTGTACTACATCGAAAACTGGTCCGTCACACTCGACCTGAAGATCATGTGGCTGACGCTCGTGCGGGGACTGTTCCAGCGGGCCTAGACAGATGGGTCCTTCGTCCTTGGTTCCTGGTCCCCGGTCCGTCCTTTGGTCCCCGGTCCGTCCTTTGGTCCTTGGTCCGTCCTTGGGCCTTGGTCCCGTGTCGGTCCACTGTGCAGAAACATTTGCAGAATGACGAAGACCAAGAACCAGGGACCTAGGACGGACCAGGGACCATCGGACGGACCAAGCACCAAGCTCTAAGGACCAAGGACCAGCATTTACGTCGTCCCCGGATCGTTGATCAACCGCCGGAGCCGGAAGAAGTAGTCGGCGCTCGAGACCAGCGTCACCGCCAGCGACAGCCAGATACCCAGGTCCACCAGCAGCGACGCCTCCCGCCGGTAGTTGAAGTACATCACGACCACGCTCGTCACGATGAACGTGCCCGTCGCCGCCTTCCCCCATATCGACGGTCTGAACGTCCGCGGCCCGACCGCGAGATTGACGATGGCCACGACCCCGACGATCACGACGTCTCGGCTGATGACGAGCACGGTGAGCCAGAGCGGCAGATGGTTGGTGAGCGGAATCGCCGGAACCGTCAGCACCACGAAGGTCGACACGAGCAGGAGCTTGTCGGCCATCGGGTCGAGCCACGCGCCCAGGCTCGTGCGCTGG
>DASTDQ010000345.1:0-4535 GCA_035710305.1 Vicinamibacterales bacterium
GAGCCCGATGTCGGTGAGGGGATGCTTGAAGCACTGCTCGATGACGGCCGCCGGAACGGTGACGACGTCGGCGCCCATGCGGGCGGCTTCCACGACGTGGATCGGGTGGCGGACGCTCGCCACGAGCACCTCGGTCGCGAACTCGAAGTTCTCGAAGATGTCCACGATCTCCCGGATCAGGTTCATGCCGGTCGTCCCCACGTCGTCGAGGCGGCCGACGAATGGACTGACGTAACTGGCGCCGACCTTGGCCGCCAGCCACGCCTGGGTGGCCGAGAAGATCAGCGTCACGTTGACCCTGTGGCCCTCGGACGCGAGCGTCTTGCAGGCCTTGACGCCTTCCTTGGTGAACGGCACCTTGACGACGATGTGCTCGTCGATGGCGGCGAGATCGCGCCCTTCGCGGATCATGCCGGCCGCGTCGGTGGCGACCACCTCGGCGCTCACCGGACCCTGCACGGTGCGGCAGATCTGCTTGAGGATCTGGCGGTAGTCACCCGTCTCCTTCGCGAGCAGCGACGGATTGGTCGTCACGCCGTCCAGGATGCCGAGGGCGGCAAGCGCCTCGATCTCCTTCAGGTTGCCAGTGTCCACGAATAACTTCATATCAACTCCCAACCACCAACTCCCAAATCCCAAGCCGCGGATCCGGGTCAGTGTGGCACCGCCGGCGTCACCGCGCAAGAGGTGGACTGCGCCAGGGTTTGCGCAATGAGCGTTTTGATTCTGGTTGCGGCCGCGATGGCCGCGCTGCTCTGGTTCGCAGTGGCGGGAGGCTGAGGCTCCAACCCCCAACTCCCAACATCCCATTGAGTTGGGAGTCGGGAGTCGGGAGTTGACGCTCTTTAGAAGCTCACCGTCGTGTTGATCCGGAAGTAGCGCGGCGTGTAGATGGAGGTCGGGTTGTTCCACGTCCCGCCCATCCCTGCGTTGCCCACGCTGTACTGATACGTGTTCTCGTACGCCGTCGCGTAGTTGGTGTTGAACACGTTGCCGATATCGACGCCGACGTCCGCGCGCGTCGGACCGAAGCGCAGGATCTTCGCGATTCGGATGTCGAGTTGCGTCCGCCGCTCGTCGGCGTAGAGCCGGTACTCGTTGTTGTCGAACAAGGTAACAGCCGTGTTGCCGTTGATCGTGCTCCCCGGCGGCACTCGACCGAGGTACTGCGGCTGGGACACGAGCGTATTCGGCACGTTCCAGGTCGCCACGCGCCCCAGCGGCGGCTGCGAGCGAAGCGTGCCGCTGACCAGCAGATCGATCTTCGGAATCGTGTAGGTCGCCAGGCCCCGGACGGTCGTCTGGAACGGCTCGATCGAGTTGCACATCCTGTCGTCGGGGCTGTCGATCTTGACCTGCGTCGCGCAATCGTTCTCGATCTCGCGGCCGGTGCTCGTCCCCGCGGAGAGGAAGAGCCCGTTGCGGAGACGCGCGCTTACATTGACGTCGACGCCGTGCCAGTAATTGGTGCGCTCGGGCCCGAAGTCGGTCTCGAAGGTTACGTAGTTCCTCGCCGCTTCCGCCGACGCGGCCGCCGTCACGGTGTACATCGTGATCGGATAGCCGCCGCCGCCCGGGAGCCGGGGATCGACCGGCGCGTTGATCGTCCACGCGGTGTACTCGTCAGGAGTGCGCACCGTGTTGTCCTGGACGGTGAAGCCGTGCCACCACCGGCGGTTGTAGCCGACGTCGATCGACACGCGGGGGACGATCTCCTGCTGTACGGTCAGGCCCCACTGCCAGTCGTTTTCCCGCACGCCCCAGCCGCGGAGCGTCGCCTGGTTCACCTGCGTCACGTTGGCGCTCGTCGACCCGAAGTTCAGGTCGTTGCCGGTCAAGGCGGCGCACGTGTCCAGGCCCGTACCTGGCGCTCCGGGCTGCGCGGCGAAGTTCATCGGGTTGCAATCGATGACCTTGTCGCCGTCGTGGTCGGTCCAGCCGCGGTTGGTCACCGTGCGCACCGTGTTCTGCGCCGGGCTGTTGCGGGTGTACGCGCTGTCGTTGGTGGCCGCGTCGAGGTAGTGGCCCCAGTTGAACTTCAGCGCGGTCTTCCCGTTGCCGAACACGTCGTACGCCACGCCGACGCGCGGCGTGATGTCGTTGAACGAGTCCACGCCGACCGTGCGTGGGAACGAAATCGGCGCCGCGTTGAACTTCGAGGTCAGCTCCGTTCCGTTGTGCTCGGCGGGACTGAAGCTCCAGGCACGGTCGTAGCGCAGGGCGCCCTGCAGCGTCAGCCGCCCGCGCGTCCACGCGTCCTGGATGAAGATCGAGGCCGTCTGCGTCCGCTCCGCCTGGTTCCACGTCGGCAGCCGCATCGTGAACGCATTCGGGCTCCCCTGGCTGAAACGGTAGGAGACCTGCGAATCCGGAATCACGGCGGTCGTATCGTTGAGGAGATACGCGCCCTGGTACCCGATCTTCATGTTGTGAGCACCAGTCACGTACGAGGCCGACGCGCGCCAGAGGTCCGACTTGCCGTAGTTGTCGCTGTAAGTGGCAAGCGCGCGGTAGTTGTAGTTCGCTCGTGGCGCGTACTGCAGCCCCGTTGCCGGGTTCACGGCGGTCGACTGCTCCGACACCGCGATCTGGTCGAAGATCCCGTCAGGCGGAAGCTGGCCGGGGCCCCCTGCGTGGTAGTACGAGAACCGCGTGTAGCCCGCCTCGAGCAGCAGCTTGTTGGTCATCGGGTTTGTCCAGAGCGCCTGGGTGACGTAATACGGCATGTCGAAGTACCCCGTATCCGCTTCGGGCGAGGACGAGACGATGCCCGAGGCCCCCAGCGCGATCCAATCGTCGCCGCGGGTATTGCAGCCGGTGGTCGTCTCGACCTTCAAGGGCGAACCCTCGCACCGGAGCTGGTACTCGTGGTTGAACGAGATGCGGTTCTTTTCCGTGGCCTGCGCGGTGAAGCGCCCGATGATCATCGACCGCCCTTCAATCCGGCGCGCCGTCAGGCTGTTGTCGGGAGCCCAGTCCCAGTGTGAGTAGTCGAAGGCGTTCGCGTTGGCGACGATCCCTTCCCGGGCCGTCGCCGTCTCGAGGTTGCGGTAGCTGCCGAAGAACCAGAACCGATCGCGCTTGATCGGACCGCCGTATGACACGCTCGCATCCCAGGAATTGATGATGCCAGGCGTTTCGCGCAGGTTCGGCCCCGGCGCAGGTGCCATCAACTCTTCGGTCAGGTTGTTGCCCCTCAGGGCGTCGCCTGAGCCGTTGTAGAACGCCTCGCCGCGGAACGAGTTGCCGCCCGCGCGGGGAACCAGGTTCATCACCGGCCCGCCCACGTCGGTTTCACCCAGCGAACCCGACACGATCACCGAAACCTCGTCGGCATTCACCGAGTCGTAGATGTACGACGACACGCCGCCGCCGTTGAAGGTCGCAGCGACGGGCATGCCGTTGACGGTCATGCGCCCTTCGTTGGTCTGCCCACCGCGCGCGCTGAAGAACGTCATCGTCGGCGTCGGGGCCATGCCGTTGTTGTCGACCGTCAGGCCGGGCGTGGCATTGAGCAGCGAGCCAACGGCGCGGGTCGCCGGGATCGCTTCGATGACCTCGGAGCTCATCACCGTCTCGCGGCGGACGCTCTGAAGGTCCACGACCGGTGTCTCGCTGGTCACGGTGATGGTTTCTTCCAGCGCGCCAACGCGCATGTCGGCGTTGATGGTGACGATGCCGCTGCCAGCCACCTCGACGTTGTCGCGAACCACCCGGTTGAACCCGGGCAGCGTGTAGGTCACCGTGTAGGTGCCGGGAAGGAGTTCGATGATGCGGTACTGACCGGATCCGTCTGTGGCCGCCGTCCGCACTTTTTCAATCAGGACCGGGCTCGTCGCCTCGACGGTGACTCCCGGCAGCACCCCGCCCGAGCTGTCTCGGACCGTGCCCGTGATGGTGGCTTGCGCGAACACCACCGTGGGCACCAGAAGCGCCACTACTGTCGCGAGCAGTGTCTTTGGTCCACGCATATACCTTTGACTCCTTCAGAAGAACCGCCCCGTGCTGGCGCCGCCACGCCGACGCCGCCAGCGATGACCACTGAAGAGATTGAGTTGATGAGTCTGAAATGACAGACCCAACACCTCATCCTGATACGAATCCGAACGCGCGCCGAACGCGGCCCTCCACTTCCGCGTGACGTTCGACTGGGCCTGGGATGCCCGTTTGAAGCTCGGCAGCAGGGGCCGCGACTGTGCGGAATCTACGCCTGCGGACCCGACAGTGTCAATCAGATATATCAGTCAAAAGGGTGCGAAGGTGCGAGGGTGGGACGGTGCGGGGAGGTTAGGATTGGCCGGATGAGGCGCGTCTGGACCACGAACCTGTTGATTGCCGCAATGGGGCTGACAATTTTTGCCGCCCTCAACGCGCTGTCAGGCCGGGTCGAAGCTAACGAGGGTCTCGGCTGGGACGGCCGCCAATACGCCCACATGGTGACCGACCGGCTCGTGGACGGGACCGCCAACACACAGGCACGGCCGCTGCTCCCGCTGCTCACGCGCCTTCCTCACGCCGCAGGACTCGGCCTCATC
>DASTDQ010000346.1:0-10523 GCA_035710305.1 Vicinamibacterales bacterium
GCGAGCCGTGTGCGTTCGTACGACAGGAGATCGCCGGACACGATGGCGTCCGCCGCCGGCCGCACGGAGGCGAGTGCCAGCGCGATGCCGTCGCCGGTGATCGGATCCGGGGCGCCTGCCGCATCTCCAATCAGCAGCAGATTGTGATCGACTACGCGCGGCACACGCAGCCCGAGCGGCGCCGCCGCGAGCACTGGCGTCGTCCACTCGATGCGCGACGTCCGCTCCCTCAGCTCGGGGATCGCCTTCAGCAGATGCGTGAGGCCGTCGCGACGGAAGCGCTCCTGATGAAAGAGCGCGGCGACCAGCGCTTCACCGCCGCCTGTCGGCGCCACGTACACTTCGCCGTCGCGATGATAGAAAACCTCGGCGCGATCGCC
Organism: Vicinamibacterales bacterium; assembly: GCA_035710305.1. GTDB lineage: Bacteria > Acidobacteriota > Vicinamibacteria > Vicinamibacterales > UBA2999 > Gp6-AA40. The sequence continues at coordinate 381 of DASTDQ010000346.1, forward strand.
GAGGCCGTCGAGCCCGCAGGCATGAGAAGACAGTCCGACGCGGCGGCGAGCCGGCCGATGAGCGCTCAGCCGCCGGTGAAAGACCGAATGCCTCCCGTCGGCGCCGACGGCGAAGCGCTCGCCGCCGTCCCTGTATGGCGTCTTCATACGGGCGTCCACATTCGGCGTCGCCGCGGCTCTCTCGAACAGCCACGCGTCGAAGCGATCCCGCCGGACGATCAGCCCGAAGGCGTCCGGGAAGTCGGCCTCGACCGACGCGCCTCCGGCCACGAACCTGAGGCCTCGAATGCGCGGGAAGTCCGGGAGCCCCGCGATCCCGGCGAGCGCGGCGACTCCGTGCGGGAGCAAGCCCTCGCCGCACGCCTTGAGCCGAGGATGTTGTGCCTTCTCGTAGAGGTTGACGCGTACGCCGCGTCGTCCGAGCTCGATCGCCAGGGCCGCCCCGGCAGGTCCGCCGCCGGCCACGGCGACGTCGGCTACCACGACAAGGCCAGCAGCTCCGTCGCGAACCCGGGACCGAGCGCCAGCACGAGACCGGTGTCGCCGGCGCGAGGCTTGCCGCTTGCGACGAGATTGCTCAGCATCACGAGTACAGCAGCGCTCGACAGGTTGCCGTACCGGCGCATGCAGTCGCGCGCCACGGCAAGGGCGTCGTCAGGGAGCCCGAACGCCGATCGATACGTCGCCATGACCTTCGGCCCGCCCGGGTGCAGGACGTGGTGCGTGATCTCCTTCACCGTCATCCCAACATCGCCGAGGAACTCGTCCACGAGCGGCGCGACGCGCTCGCGAACGAGAGATGGAATGTCGCGCGAGAGAATCAGCCTCATGCCGTCGCTCGTGAAGCGCCAGCCCATGAGATGACGCGCGTCCGGAAAAAGGCGAGACCGTGTTCGGACGACGTGGATGCCCTCCGGCTCGGTATCGTCTCCGCCGACGAGCGCCGCCGCCGCGCCGTCGCCGAACAACGCGACGCCCACGAGATCGGTCGGCGTCTGTGCTCGCGGCGAGAAGATCATGCTCCCGAGCTCGACCGACACGACGAGCGCGCGCTCTCGCGGCTTTGCCGTGAGGACGTCGCACGCCCTGACCAGCGCACCCGCGCCCCCGGCGCAACCCAGGCCGAAGAGCGGCGACCGCCGGACGTCCACGCGCAGGCCGAGGCAGCCTGCGAGCAGCGCATCCAGGCTCGGCGTGGCGAGCCCCGTCGTCGTCACGAAGTAGATGTGGTCGATCTGATCGGGCGCGGTCCCGGAGCTGGCCAGGCACTGGCGCGCGGCGCGCTCGGCGAGCTCGAGCGCGCGGGCGGCGTACTCGTCGTTGCGTTCCTCGAACGATCGCGGCGCCAGATACCACTCGGGCGGACGCACCAGGTGCCGCGTTTCGACGCCGGCGTGATCGAAGACCGGGAGCAGCCGCTCGAGGTGCGGCTGTCCCTCGCAGATGCGCGCCATCTCGCGCCGGGCGAACGACTGGTCGAGACGATGCGGCGGGACGGCGGTGGCCAGGGCCTGTATGTGTGGCATCGGGCGCGCGGGAGTCGACGACCGCGTCGAATGCCGACGATTCTTTCACACTATTCGGCAGTGCACCCCCACACGCCCGCACCCTCGCACCCCCGCTATGCATCTTTTTGGACAGAAGGTCGGTAGCTTTGGAGGGCGCGGCCCGATCTCGACTGTTTTGCTCGCCTCCCGAGAAGCAGAACGCAGGCACGAGTATTGCCACAGCCCCCTCGCCCCTCTTCAAGGAGAGCTACGTGGACAATTCACGCCGTCTGATCGTGTCGTTCGGCCCGAGCCAGGACCCGCCTTCTACCAGCTCTCGACGGCAGTTCTGCGCGCACGCCTGCCAGGCGGTTTCGCTCGTTGCGGTCGGTGCGCTCATCCCCGCATGCGGCGGTGAGGGCGATCCGAATGGACCTGACCCTGTGCCCGACGGCAACTCGCCGCTGCCGCTCCTGAGCGGAACGGCTACCGGAAACACCGTCTCGGTGCCGACCGACGGTGCTCTGGCCGCCGTCGGCAGCGCGGCGCTCGTGTCGAGCCCGGTCGGCAGCTTTCTCGTCGCCCGCACCGCGCAGACGACGTTCAGCGTCCTGACTGCCGTGTGCACGCACGAGGGATGCACCGTCGATCTCTTCAACGGCGCGCTGTTCGTGTGCCCGTGCCACAACTCGAAGTACACGACCGCCGGCGCGGTTGCGAACGGACCGGCGACCCAGGCACTCCGATCCTTCCCGTCAACGCTGACGGGCACGACGCTGACGTTTACTGTCTGATCTTCGATGCTGCCTGAATCGAGAAATGAGATCTGCCGTTCACCCTTCTCCCTTCTCTGTTCTCGGTTCGTGTTCAATTTCAGGGTTCGTGTTTAAGGTTCGCGGTTCGGGGTTGACTTGTTCCCGGTGCGTCGGTGAACCCGGAACAGCGAACCCGGAACACGAACCTGACACTGAACACGAACCGAGAAGTGCGAACGACAGCTCGCCTGCTCAACGCAACTCTCGACGGTACGTCTCCTTCAACCACAACGATGACACGAAGGAGAGCAGCGACATGACGGTGATGTATGCGGTCACGAGGCGGGAGTTGCCGGCGGCGTTGTAGAGCGTCGTGGCGATCACCGGTGCAAGCGCGCCGCCGAGGATCGTGCCGAGCGTCAGGCTGAGCGACGCGCCGCTGTAGCGGATCGCGGCCGGGAACAACTCCGAGAAGACCGCAGGCTGCGGACCGATGTAGGCGCCCTGTACGAGGAACATTCCGCACAGCGCCAGCGCAATCAGCGGAATCGACTTCGTGTCGGCGAGCGGAAAGAACACCAACGACCAGAGGACGAGGGCTCCCAGGCCCCACTGCGTGATCCTGCGTCGGCCTATGCGATCGGACCAGCGCGCGAAGACGACGATCGAGCCGGCGAACAGCACGGCACCCGTCAGCAGCAAGGTCAGCGTCGTCGGGAGCGGGAGACCCAGTTCCCGCGTCGCGTACGAGACGAAGTACACGATGACGACGTACCCGTTGGCGCTGATGCCGACGTAGCTGCCCGCCGCGATCAGGACCGCGCGCCAGTCGTTCCGCAGGACGTCGAGGATCGGCATGCGGCGTGCCGATGCCGTTCGCAGCACCTCCGCGAAGACCGGGCTCTCCGACAGCCCCAACCGTACCCACAGGCCGACAACCACGAGCGCCGCGCTTGCGAGGAAGGGGATACGCCAGGCCCAGGCCGCGAACTCGTCTGGTTCGAAGAGGCCCGAGATGACGAGAAACACCAGGTTCGACAGGATGATGCCCACCGGCAGCCCCAGGGCAACGAAGCTTCCGAAGAACCCGCGGCGTCCACCCGGTGCGTGCTCCACCGACATCAGAACGGCGCCGCCCCACTCGCCGCCGAGCGCGAACCCCTGGACGAAACGGAGGATCACCAGCAGTGCCGGGGCCCAGACGCCGATGCGCTCGTAGTTTGGAAGCAGGCCGATGCCGAGCGTGGCGAGCCCCATCAGCATCAGCGACCACACCAGCATCGACTTGCGCCCCAGACGGTCCCCGTAGTGACCCATGGCGATGCCGCCGAGCGGCCGTGCGATGAATCCGATGGCGAAGGTGGCAAACGCCGCGAGCCGCCCGGCCAGATCCGAGGCCTGCGGAAAAAACTGCGGCGCGAACACGACGGCGGCCGCCGTGCCGTAGATGAAGAAGTCGTACCACTCGATGGTCGTGCCGACGCCTCCCGCGAGCGCGACGCGCCGCGCTTCGACCGGGTTGTCACGTGCCGCAGACGCCGGTGCCGTGGTCATGCGCCGGGATATTACCCGTATACTGATCGTTCCTGGAGGGAATAGCCGGCATGAGCAGCACACCTTCGCCGCAGCGTCGTCTCTGGTTCGTCCTTGTCATCGCGACGCTGGTCGCCGTTGGAGTTCACACGGGCGCCGGTCAACAGACGGTGCCCTTCCAGGGTGGCATTCCGGTCGCGCCCTCGGGGCTGGCCGGTCGGAAGCTGCCGAACCTGCCGATGGAGTTTCCGACGGCGGAAGGACATCGCATCCGCGTCGTGGCCGTCACGCGTGCGCTCGAATTCCCGTGGAGCCTCGCCACTCTCCCGGACGGAACGATGCTCGTCACGGAACGTTCCGCGCGCTTGAGGATCATCCGGAACGGCGTACTCGATCCCCAGCCGGTGCCCGGAGGTCCGACGGGGTATTTCACCGGCGAGTCGGGGCTGCCCGGAGCCGTCCACGGCTACATGGATGTCGTGCTGCACCCGCAGTTCGCGCAGAACCGGCTCGTGTATCTCTCCTACACGAAGCCGATCGACGAGAAGCGGAGAACTGTCGGCATTGCGCGCGGGCGATTCGACGGGCGCGCGCTCACCGACGTCAAGGACATCTTCGTGCTCGACCAGGCCGGCACGTCCCGCCTCGCGTTCGGCCGAGACGGCATGCTCTACGTCACCACGACCGGCCAGGATCCGCAGAACGCCAACACACAGGGCGGAAAGACACTCAGACTCCGAGATGATGGCACCATCCCGAAGGACAACCCGTTTGCCGGGCGCGCCAACCACAAGCCGGAGATCTTTACGCTCGGCCACCGGAACTCGCTGGGCCTGGCGATGCATCCTGGCACCGGCGAGATGTGGCAAAACGAGAACGGCCCGAATGGCGGCGACGAGATCAACATCCTCAAGCCGGGCGCCAATTACGGCTGGCCGGTTGTGAGCTACGGGCGCACCTATCCTGGCCCGTGGCAATCCGAGCGCCCGGGACATGTGGGGTTCGAGCCGCCGATCGTGTACTGGATGCCCGCGATTGCCGTGTCGGGCATGGCGTTCTACACCGGCGACAGATTCCCGAAGTGGAAGGGCGACGTCTTCGTGGGCGGGCTGCGCATGGGCGAGATCCCGGGAACCGGCCACATCGAGCGGATCCTCTTCAACGAGAAGATGGAGGAACTGCGGAGGGAATCCCTGCTCGTCGAGCTGCACCAGCGTATCCGCGACGTGCGGCAAGGGCCGGACGGATTGCTCTACGCGCTGACGGACGAGAAAGAAGGCGCCCTGCTTCGAATCGAGCCCGTGAACTGAGCTTTCCCGAGGAGGTATCGTCGTGATGCGCAGCAAGCCGATCGATGGTTGGCGGTGGCGGATCCACGCATGCGCGTTCCTGGTGGCCGGGCTCGCCTGGGCGGCTCATGCCCAGCAGACGCCGGCGAACCCGGATACGTCGAGTAACTTCACCGGCGGAAAGGTCACGACGCTGATGGGAGAAGGACGCATTTCCTATTACGTCTTCGAGTCGGGTGCGCGGACCAGGTGGCACAGCCACGAGGGAGGGCAGCTGCTGCTGGCCGAAGAGGGTATGGGACGCACGCAGGTCAGGGGCGGCGCCGTTCGCGACCTGCGCCCCGGCGACACCGCGTGGTCACCGCCCGGCATCACGCACTGGCACGGCGCCTCGCCAGGTCACTCCGCGAAGATGTACCAGGTCAGCCGCGGTATGACGACGTGGATGGAAGCTGTCAGCGAAGGAGACTACGCGGGGAAGTAGGCAGTGAGGTCGACTCACTGCCTACTCCCTACTGCCCCCTGCCCCCTGTCCCCTGCCCCCTACTTGATGTACCAGTGCGCTGCGACGCTGACTGAGAATCCGCCGAGCTCGTGGCCGGCAAACGGCGACTCGAACCAGTGGTAGCCCATGTCGGCGCTGACGGCGAGCTGCGGCAGGCTCGCCACGCTGAATTCGCCTCCACCGAACGCCTGGAACCCGGCGTTGGAATCCGACACTGGAAGCCCGCCGAACGGCGTCATCGTCGAGCGATTGAACGTCGCGCCGGCGCCCGCGTACGGACGCAGCCAGATGTAATCGGAGATGCGATCACCGAACGTGTACAGCGCGCTCGGGCCGAACTGTGTCGACGTCATGACCGTGCTGGTCGGGTCGGTCTGCGAGAATCGCGACACGTCGAACTGAACGCCGAGCGGCCCGCGCGACCAGGCTCGAGCGCTGGCGCCGAGGCCGAGGGCCGATCCGCCCAGGCGCGCGCCGAGTCCGATCTGGTGCCTGGGTGTCGAGATGTTCGAGGACGACTGCGGACGCGGCGGCACGGTGCCCACTCGCTGCGGCTCGGCGTTCGCTGAGGTTGTCAGTCGAGGCGCCGGCGCTGACGCAGGCTGGGCGGCCGGTCGGGACGCGCTCGAGGCGGCACGCGCCGCGACAGGAGCCGCCTTGCCGATCGAGCCCGCGTTCGTGCGGACATACCCGCTGCCGTCGGCCGCCGACGGCCAGGTCACTTTCACCCAGTCTCCGACTTCCCGCGTCACCTCGAGCGTCGTGCCCCGATTGGCACGGCCGATCACGGGGCTTCCCGCGCTCGGGGACTTGTGCACGCTCGCCGACGCGGCGTTGATCGTGATTTCGGTGTTCTGCGCGGCGACCGGCGCCGTGAACAGACACAGAGCGACGACGATGGCTGCAGCGTGACGAATCATCTTGCCTACCTCCTGCTCTTGCGACCCCCGAATGTGTCGCCGGAATGACCGTTCCGTGATCGCCGGTACGCGTGGATGCACGGAAATGGCCGTCCGGGGCCACCTCTCGAACGAGGGAGCAAATGCCATGCTTGGCGCGCCGGAAAGAGGGAGGGGCTGTACTATTCTGGCGTGATCGAGGCCCGGAATCTCACGAAGCAATACGGCCGGGTCACGGCCGTTGACGGCCTGTCGCTCACGGTTGCCGAAGGAGAGCTCGTCGTCCTGCTCGGCGGTTCGGGCTCCGGCAAGACGACGACGCTCAAGATGCTCAACCGGCTCATTGAGCCGACCTCGGGTCGCGTGGTCATCGACGGACAGGACGCGCTTTCCGTCGCGCCGCACGAGTTGAGAAGGCGCGTCGGCTACGTGTTCCAGCGCGTCGGCCTGTTTCCGCACATGAACGTCGGCGAGAACGTGGCGATCACGCTGACGCTCATGGGATGGGATCGCGGCCGTGCGGCCGCGCGCGTGGAGGAGCTGCTGGAGCTCGTGGAGCTCGACCCGGCGGCGATGCGCGAACGCCGCCCCGCCGAGCTCTCCGGAGGCGAGCAGCAGCGCGTGGGCGTCGCGCGAGCGCTCGCGGCGTCGCCGCGCCTGATGCTGCTCGACGAGCCGTTCGGCGCCCTCGATCCGCTGACCCGCGATCGGCTGCAGCAGTCGTTCCTGCGCATCCGCCGTACGCTGCGGCTGACGGCCATCTTCGTCACGCACGACATGGTGGAGGCGCTGCTCGTCGGCGATCGCATCGGCGTGATGCACCACGGTCGCCTCGTGCAGGTCGGCACGCCCTCGCAACTGCTGCAGGCGCCCGCCGACGACTACGTCCGTCAGTTGATGAACACTCCGAGGCGCCACGCCGCTCTGGTGGACAGCCTGCTCGCTCGCCCTTCGACTGTTGCTCAGGGCGTCCCGAGCTCCGTCGAGGGACGTGATTCGGAGTCCTCGTGAAGGAACAGCTCGCGCTGCTGCCTCAATACGTCACCGCGCACCTGCAGCTGACGTTGTTCGCTCTCGCGGCCGGAATGGCGTTCAGCATCCCGGCCGGCATCGCCATCACCCGGTCGCCGCGGTTCGAGCGGCCCGTGCTCGCGGTGGCGAGCGTCATCCAGACCGTTCCCAGCCTGGCGCTGCTCGCCATCATGGTGCCCGCCCTGTCGGCGCTCGGGCTCAGGAGCATCGGCTTCCTGCCGGCGCTGATTGGCCTGAGCCTCTACAGCGTGCTGCCGATCCTGAGAAACACCGTGACCGGGTTGTCAGGGCTGGATCCGGCGTTGACCGAAGCCGCACGCGGCGTCGGGATGACTCCGCGCCAGCAGTTATGGCGCGTCGAGCTCCCGCTGGCGATGCCCGTCATCCTGGCCGGCGTGCGAACGGCGACGGTCTGGACCGTCGGCATGGCGACGTTGTCCACGCCTGTCGGCGCGGCGAGCCTGGGCAACTACATCTTCTCCGGTCTTCAGACACGCAACCTCACGTCGGTCCTCGTCGGCTGCGTCGGCGCCGCTGCGCTCGCCCTCGTGCTCGACGGGTTGGTGCGCGCGCTCGGGGCCGCTCTCGTCGGCCGGCGTCGTTCGCCGCTCTTCGTCGTCCTGGCCACGCTGGGCGTGCTCTACGCGTACTCGTCGGTCACCTTCGTCCAGGGGCTTCGTCGAAGCGGTCCGGACCGGATCGTGGTCGGCGCCAAGACGTTCACCGAGCAGTACATCCTTGGCCGGATTCTGGCTCTTCAGATCGAGAAGTCCACGGGGAGCCCTGTCGAGGTCGTGTCGTCGCTCGGTTCGACGGTCGTTTTCGATGCGCTTCGCGCAGGCGAGATCGACGCCTATGTCGAATACTCGGGGACGATCTGGGCCACGATCATGCATCGCGATTCGGCGCCGGCGACGCGCGCCGCGTCGCCGACGACCCGGGCCGCGCTGCTGAGCGAGGTCAGCCGCTTTCTCGAGTCGCAGCACGGCATTACTGTGGCCGGCCCGCTTGGGTTCGAGAACGCTTACGCTCTGGCCATGCGACGCGGACAGGCGACCGGGCTCGCCGTGAAGAGCATCAGCGATCTGGCGAGGCACGCACCGAGGCTGGCGATCGGCGGCGACTACGAGTTCTTCGACCGTGCCGAGTGGCGCGCGATTCGCGACATCTACGGGCTCGAGTTCCGCGACCAGCGAAGCATGGATCCGTCGCTGATGTACCAGGCGGTCGCCAACGGCGAGGTTGACGTGATCGGCGCGTTCTCCAGCGACGGCCGCATCGCGGCGCTCGATCTCACGGTGCTGCAGGACGAGCGCGGCGCCATTCCACCGTACGACGCCATCATCCTCGCGGGGCCGCGGCTCGTCCGCGAGCGTCGGGACGTGCTGGCCGCCCTGAGCGCCCTTGCCGGACGGATCGACGCAGACGAAATGCGGCGGATGAATCTGGCCGTCGATCAGGAAGGCGCCGCCCCGGATGACGTGGCGGCGCGATTTGTCCGCGCCGAATCACCATAAGGCGCCGTAGAGCGCGGGCTTCAGCCCGCGCGGACTAAGCTGTGATCATGAGCGATCCGATCCTTCACGTGAAACCCCTCGGGCATCGGTGGCAGACAGAGGACCCGTTCCTGTTCTGCGTTCACCATATCGACCTCTATCCCAAGGGAAACGAACAGTTCGGTCCCGCGGCCCCGCTCGAAGGCCGCAACATCGGACAGGACTTTGACGGGCTCGACGGCTGGCGGATGTACCACGGCGACGTGGTACCCGGGTTTCCGCAGCATCCCCACCGCGGGTTCGAAACCGTCACGATCGTTCGCAGCGGCTTCATCGATCATTCCGATTCCCTCGGCGCGGCGGCGCGGTTCGGGTCGGGCGACGTGCAGTGGCTGACCGCGGGGGCGGGCGTGGTCCATTCGGAGATGTTCCCGCTGCTCGACCGCGAGGGCCCGAATACGCTCGAACTGTTTCAGATCTGGCTGAACCTCCCGTCCAAGGACAAGCTCGTGGACCCCTACTTCACGATGTTCTGGGACCGCGACGTCCCGCGGCGGCGCTTCACGGACGCCGCGGGCGGCGAGGCGGAAGTGACGATCATTGCGGGCACCCTCGATGGCACCACGCCGCCGGTGCCGCCGCCGCACTCATGGGCGTCGAGGCCCGAGTCGGACGTCGCGATCTGGTCGATCGTGCTCGAGAAGGGCGCGAGCTGGACGGCGCCGCCCGCGAAGACCGGATCGACGCTCCGCACGCTCAACTTCTTTGCCGGTAAGTCGCTGCGCGCCGGCGACCGTGTGGTGTCCGGCCTCTCGGCGATTCAGGTGAGGGCGGATCAGCCGGTACGGATCGAGGCTGTTGACGGCCGTGCCGAGATCCTCTTGCTGCAGGGCCGTCCGATAGGCGAGCCGGTGGCGCAGTACGGTCCGTTCGTCATGAACACGCGCGACGAGCTCCAGCGCGCGTTCGCCGACTATCAGCGGACGCAGTTCGGAGGTTGGCCGTGGAAGGAAAGCGCACCCGTACACGGCGGTCGCGACGCCGGCCGATTCGCCAGGCACGCCGACGGCCGCGTCGAGCGGGTGGGATAAATGGGGTCGGGAGTCATTTCTTGAGGACGCCTCGCACTCAAGAAATGACTCCCGAC
>DASTDQ010000347.1:0-2714 GCA_035710305.1 Vicinamibacterales bacterium
TCCTTGTGCAGGGCACGGAAGACGAGCTGCTCGACTTCCTCCGGGATCCCCGGCCGCGACGAGCGCAGTGGCGCCGGTGTCTCGTTCCGGATGGCGTACGAAACAGCCTCGGCGTGCGAGCCCTGAAAGGGCACATGGCCGGCGAGCATCTCGTACAGCACCACGCCGGCGGCCCAGACGTCGGACCGCGGGTCGGCCGCGCGCCCTTGCACCTGCTCGGGCGACATGTACGCGGCGGTGCCGAGCGTGGAGTGCTCGATCGTCAGCTTGAGCGCGTCGGCGAACGTCGCGAGCCCGAAGTCGAGAATCCGGACGCCGTCCTCGGTCAGCATCACGTTGCCCGGCTTGACGTCCCTGTGCACGACGCCCTGGGCGTGGGCCTTTGCGAGGCCGTCGGCCAACTGCGTCGCGATGTCGAGCGCCTCGTCCACGCTCAGCGGTCCTTGCTCGAGGCGCTGCTTCAGCGTCTGCCCTTCGTAGTAGGCCATCACGATGAACAGCTGCCCGTCGGCGGCGGTCTCGATGTCGTGAATCGTGCAGATGTTCGGGTGGTTGGTGGCCGACGCCGCCTGGGCCTCGCGGAGGAACCGCTGCTTGGCGGCCTCGTCGTGGCTCCACTGCTGAGGCAGGAATTTCAGGGCGACGGTCCGTCCGAGCTTTGCGTCCCTGGCTCGATAGACCACGCCCATCCCCCCGCCGCCGACGCGGGCGAGGATGTCGTACTGGGCGATCGTGCGCCCGACCATCGGATCGACGATGGGAGCTGTCACCGTGGTGTCCGCCGATTCGTCCCGGCCCTTACACCGGGATGGTGAGCGCCGATTTTCTCACGATCGCATCGTCAGCACGATCTTCCCGACGTGCGAACTCGACTCCATCAGGCGGTGCGCGTCGGCCGCCTCGGACAGCGGGAACACGCGATGGACGATCGGCTTCACCTGGCCGCGGTCGATGAGGGGCCAGACCTCGCGGCGAAGGGCCATGGCGATCTCGCCCTTCTGCTCGATCGTTCTCGGCCTCAGCGCGGACCCGGTGATGGTCAGGCGGCGGCTGAGCACCCGCCGGAAATCGACCGTGGCGTCCGACTGCCCGCTCATGAACCCGATCTGCACCAGCCGGCCGTCCATCGCCAGGCACTGGAGGTTCCTGGCCACATATCCGCCGCCGACGATGTCGAGGATGAGATCGACGCCCCTTCCATCGGTGAGCTGACGGACGGCTTCCACGAAATCGGCCGTGCGGTAGTTGATCGCCTGCGTGGCGCCGATCTCCTCGCAGGCCCGGCATTTCTCGTCTGTCCCCGCAGTGGCCAGCACGGTTGCTCCGCGCGCGGCGGCGAGCTGAATGGCGGTTGTGCCGATGCCGCTCGACCCGCCGTGGAAGAGCGCCGTCTCGCCCGCCCGCAGGCGGCCGCGATCGAACACGTTGGTCCAGACCGTGAAGAAGGCTTCCGGAATCGCCGCGGCCGACACCAGGTCGATGCTGGCCGGCACCGGGAGGCACTGCCGCGCCGGAGCCACGCACAGGGTCGCGTAGCCGCCGCCGGAGACGAGCGCGACAACAGGATCGTCAACTCGCCACTGTTCGACGCGCGCGCCAACCGCTGCGACGGTGCCCGATACCTCGAGGCCGGGAATGTCGCTTGCCCCCGGAGGCGGCGGATACAATCCTCGGCGCTGCAGGACGTCAGGCCAGTTCACGCCTGCCCCGGCCACACGTATCAGGACGTCGTCCGGGCCCGGTGCCGGATCGGGCCGCTCCGCAGGCACGAGCACTTCTGGCTCGCCGGGACGAGTGATTTCGACGCAGATCACGCTGCCCCCTGCCCCCTGTCCCCTTGCCCCCTGCCCCCTGCCCCCTGCCCCCTGCTAGTTCAGCCCTGAGGGAAGACGGGGCGAGGACAACAGCCGTTCGAATGCCTGCCAGCGGCGCGCCCGGTCGGACGTGCCGCCAGCCTGGGACTCGACGTACCGCGCCACCATGTCCTTCCCAAGGTTGTAGTTGATGACGTAGCTCCGGTACTGATCGATGAAGCGGATGCGCTGCTTCGCGCGCGGCGGCGTGTACATGCCGAAACGCCCAAGCCACTCGGCTGCCGCGGTGGCATCGATCCCGCCGTCGAGGTAGCGCCGCGCCGCTTCATTGCCCGCATACGAAAGTCGATCGACGAGCGCCTGCACGCTGAAATACTCCTCGACAGTGGCAGGGTCGAGGCCAGCGGCTGGAAAGATGACCTTCCGCTCGAAGGCGAGCCGCTCGGGTCCGGGAAAGGCGACGTCGATTCCGTAGTTGGCCGTCCCCTCGGCAATGAGCGACTGCGGTGAGAACAAGGGGTAGACGGAATACTCGACCCATCCGCGATCCCGGACGAGCGTTTTCTCGAGCAGCGCGTTGTAGACGTGATGGCCCGGGTAGCCCTCGTGACAGGCCAGGTCGATGGCCCTGTCGACATGGACCGGCAGGTCCGTGTTCACCTGGATGAGGCTCCGGTAGCCGCCCTGATACCAGTTGTACGCGCTCCAGCTCTTGTCGGTGACGTACTCGACGGTGAAGCTCTCCTCCGGGGGAAGCGACATGCGCGCCAGGGTCCGCTGCCGGCATCCATCGATGGCCGCCTTGAACGTGGCGTCGAGACGCTCCTTCGGAATGACGAACCGCGCGCGGAACGCGTCAAGCCGATCGACCAGGCTGCCGCGCCCCGGCAGCCTCCCCTC
>DASTDQ010000348.1:0-2680 GCA_035710305.1 Vicinamibacterales bacterium
GCGTTCCGTTGCGGATCATCCGCAGCTTGCCGTTGCGCTCGGTGACGAGGATCGTGTTCGCGTCCACGAAAGCGAGGCCCCACGGATGAAAGAGGCCGGTGGCGACGGTGACCACGCGGATCTTTCCGCCCTGCACGTCGAGCACCTGCGGGCTCGTGTCGCGCGGCGGGGGAGCCTGCTGGGCCGGGATCGACGCAGACAGCAGGAGAACCAGAGCAGCCGCTGTCCATGCCGTGAACGATTGCCTCGACGTCATGATGTGCCTCGCATTGGAGAAGACGCTCGGTGGACGGCGCGGATCCTATCACGCATCTTTTCAGGGCCGGCGCTGACCGGCCTCGCGCGCGGCGAGCGGCCGGAACGCGGAGTATCGTGCCGAGCCCTCGATGAGCGTGTTCTTCTTCCTGGCCTCGTACCGCTCCCGCATCTCGATCGGGACGAGGAAGCCCAGGAGCGGTTCCGACTGGTAGCTCACCGAAATCTCGGCACGCAGATCGTTGTCGCCCGCCGTGAGATCGCTCATCAGCACCCGCCCGGTGTCCGGCTCGATCCAGAACCGTCCCCGGACCGGCCGGTTGCGGCCTTCCGGCGTGCGAACGAGCGTCGGCTCGTCGACCTCTCGATACGCGATGACCCAGACCTCGGTCGAGACCCTGAAGACCGCCGTTCCAGCAGTTTCCCCCTGGAGCCGCGCAACCGCAGGCTCGGTGTCCCTGGTGCGCTCGAACTTGAAGCGGGACTGATAGCGCGGGTGCAGGAAGAGCAGGGGAAGCGTCGGCACGTTCAGCGTGCGCGTGATGTCGCCGATGTTGTAGCGCGCGCTCTCGTCGATGATTTGCTGGACGCTGGATCTGGAAGGCGAGACTCGATCGGTGAAGAGGCCAGACAGGCGGTCGCGCCGGTCGTGCACCGGCCTGCCATCGACCTCGAACGTGTCTCGAAGCTCGACGTAGCGGTCCGCCCCGTCGGGCCTGACGAGCAGGAACTCCGATCGAAGCTCGACGCGCGAGAGCGGCTCGCGCCGATCGGCCGCCCGCAGATGCCAGACGGTCTGCACGTAGCGCTCTTCGGCGACGATGGTGGAGAGGCGTTGCTGGAGTTCGGCGACGTACCTGCCGGCGCGCCCGAGGACAACGGACATCGACGGCGCGTCGGCGGCACCGGAAGCCGGAGAGGCTGTGATCAAGAGCGCCGCGATTCCTGCGCCGACACGGGCACCGCACATCGCGGACATGGTAGCAATCGATTCGCCTGACCCCTGCCCACTGCCAACTGACCCCTTGATTTATCGGTCTTACTTTTACTAAGATAGGCCCGTGCGCTACCAGCCGACCCCCACGCTGCCACCCAAAGAGCGGCTGATTCTGGAGATGCTCGTGTCCGAGGGCCCGTTGTTCGGGCTGCAGCTCGTGGCGTTGTCCAAGGGGGCGCTCAAGCGCGGCACCGTCTACGTCACGCTGGGCCGGATGGAGGAGAAGGGCTATCTCACCTCGGAACAGGAAGCCCTGCCCTCTGGCGCGATTGGATTGCCCAGGCGTATCTACCATCCGACGGCGCTGGGGCAGCGCGTGCTGCGCGTCTGGAGTCAGGCGATCCGACAGCTGACCCTGGAGGTGCAGACGTGACCCGCCCGACACCTGAGACTCGGCTGCCCGGCCGCGTGCTCGTGCTCATCGCGAGAGCGCTGTTCGACGAGCCGGTGTGCTCCGCCATCATCGACCCCGCCATCGCCGATCTTCAACGCGAGGTGCAGGACGCACAGGGCACGTTGCAGCGAGCGCATGCCTACCTTCGCGGGTACCTCGCGTTCTGGACGCTGGTGGTCATGGCGCCGTTCACGCTTCGCGGACGTCGCGCCGGCAGCGGGCTCCTGGCGCTGCTGCTTGGACCGACCGGCGCCAACGGCCTCGTCGTCTTCGTCGTCGCGCTCCTGTGGGCGAGCTGGCCGATGTTCGGCCGGTTCATCGCCGCGGCCACCATTGGCGGGACGCTCCTCGCCATCGCGCTGCGCCGATGGTACACGCGGCATCCGAGCAAGGTTGCGCCCGGCCGCCCGCTGGCATCGCTGCCGTCCGCCGAAATCAACCTGTCGTCGATTCCGGTGGCGGGCGACATCGGCGGCCTGTTCTTCGTCGTCGGCACCGTCATGACCGTCCTGCTCGGAGTCCCCGCGGTCAGGTGGTTCATCATGGGCTCGATCGCCGCCGGCTGCATGCTCGCAGTCGGCGTGTTCGCGTGGCGATCATCGCACCCGTCCGAGCCGGCGAGCTCCCTCTCACTCCGCTAGCCGGGAAGATCACGAACGGTCCTTGGTCCTCCATGGACCAGAGGCCCTTGGACCACAGGACGGACCAGAGGACCAAGTACCGAGCACGAAGGACCAAGGAGCGCGTGCTAGCATGCGCGACGCCACATGGCCGAGCCTCGCCTGCAGGTTCAGGATTCCCAGGGCGGCCGCCGCCTCGTCGTCCTCGATCGGCCGCTCATGACCATCGGCCGGGCGGCCGACTGCGACGTGCGGCTCACCGACGCGGAAATTTCCCGCGACCACGCCGAGATCGAGCAGGTCCACGGGCGCTTCGTCGTGCGCGACCGCGGATCCAAGTTCGGCACGTTCGTCAACGGCCAGCAGGTGACGGCGGAACACGCTCTCGCGCACGGCGACGTCATTCGACTCGGC
>DASTDQ010000349.1:0-5944 GCA_035710305.1 Vicinamibacterales bacterium
CGAAGGCACCGTGACACTCGAGGCCGAGAGCGTGAATACACGACGGGGCTACGGCTTCGCCGTGCAGTTCGTCAGTATGACGGACGACGTCCGTGCGGCGCTTGAACGCGTCATCGAATGGCGGGTCACCGCGTTGTGGCACGACGAACGGAGGCGCGACGAGTGACAGTGATTTCAGCTATTCGTGAGAGAGTGCCCTCATCGGATTCTCATTGAGAATGCGGCGCACCGGAAGGTAGCCCGCCGCGAGCGTGACAACAGCAAGCAGCACGGGAACCGTGAGAAACGGCGCGAGGTCGAGTGCGCCGATTCCAAGCACCGTCCCTCGAAGGACGACTGCCACAACGACGGCGAGGACGAAGCCAGCCACCATTCCTCGGCCGGCCAGACGAAGGCTTCCCCCCAGCAGCTCCACCGTCACAATGGCGGTGGTGGCACCAAGCGCCATCCTGATGCCGATGTCTCGCCTCTGCAGCCGCGTCGTGTAACTCAAGAGGCCGAACAGCCCGAACACCGCCAGGGTTGCTCCGAACGCGCCGAAGACAACCAGAAGTCCGGCGCCAAGCCTGACCGAGCCGAGCGCGTTCGTCTCGATCGATGCGTCGAGCGTGGTCACGTCGTTCGCGACGAGCGTCGGATCGATTGACTCCACCAGCTCCCGCACGTCCGCCGTCGTCGCCGCAAGGTTGACCGGCGCATGGAGCACGAGCGTCATCTCCGACCGGTAGTGCTGCGCGTACGGCAGGTAGACGAAGCCGCGCGGGGCCTCACGGAGCGAGTTGTACTTTGCGTTCCTCGCCACGCCGATCACGTCGTAGCCGCGGGCGTCACCTTCGCCAGCCACGATGAGCGCCCGGCCAATCGGATCCTGGCCCGGCCAGTACGATTCGGCCAGGGTTTCGTTGATGATCGCCGCGCTGGCTGCGAGGGCGCCCGGTGCGTCAAAGCTGCGACCCCGGACCAGGGGAATCGCCATCGTTTCGAAATACTTCGATCCGACTACGTTGTAGGGCACACGGCGTGGAGGGGCGTCTGCAGCCTGGCCTTGCGCTCGAACCTCGATCGAACTGCTGCTCGCGCCAAGGGGCACGTCCCACACCAGCGTGGCCGAGCGCACACCCGGCAGGGCGGATGCGCGCGCCAAGGCCTCGTCGAGGATCTGACGGCCTCGGGTTTCGTCGTAGCCGTTGTCGCCCGGAGATACGGGAATCAGGATCCGGCTGTCTGTTGCAAACCCGATGTCCGTGTTCTTCGTGCCGCTTGCACCGCTCATGAAGAGCCCTGCCGTGACCAACAGCACGGTCACCAAGGCGAACTGCACCATCACGACGCGTGTCCGCGCGCGCGTTCGACGACGATCGAACGTCACGCCGTGCCCGCTTCCGAGACTGCTTCGAATGTCCGCGCGCGCTGCGCCGAGTGCCGGCACGAGCCCGATGGCGGCCCCCGCGACAGCGGCGATCAGAAAAGTAAATGCCAACACCCTGGGATCCGGGTGGATGTCGAACCGATAGCCGGAAGCCAGTGGCACGCCAGTCGCGATGACTCGAGCTCCCCATGCGACGACGACCGACGCGACAAGCCCACCGCCCATGGCAACCAGTACGCTTTCGAGAACAGACGCTCCAATCACCTGCCTCGAAGTCGCGCCCAGAGCCATTCGCAGCGACACCTCCCGCTGGCGCTCGACCGAGCGCGCTAGCAGGAGGCCCATCACGCTTCCGCACGTGTTGATCAACACGACGATGCCGAGACCGATCAGCATGGAGCCGACGATCGGCACGAGCCCGCCGGCATCGATCAGCGGACGCGTCCGTCTTTCCGGGAGAACCAATATACGGAGGCCTGCGTTTTCAGCCGGATATCGTTCGCGCAGGCGCACTGAGAGGGTGTCGACCTCCGCCTGCGCCGTCTTCATCCCGACGCCAGGACGCAGATGCCCTCGGACCCGAAGGGCGTTGCTGTCGCGGTTGTCGGTCCCGCTTCCAACCTTGGACGCGCTCGCGGCGGCGACCCAGACGTCCGACCGTAGCAACGAGTCGATTCCTTGAAACCCTTCGGGAGCCACGCCGACGACGACGAACAGGGAGCCGTTGAGGGAGATCGTGCGTCCGAGGATGGAAGGATCGGAGGCCAACCGGTTCTCCCAAATCGCGTGGCTGATCACCGCCACCGGCGTGGCGCCGGCGACGTCATCGCCGGGTAGCAGCGCACGGCCAAGCCGCGGCTGAACACCGAGGGCCTGGAAGAAGTTCCCGGTCACGACCTGCGCGCCCCAGCGCTCTGACATGCTTCCCAATCGAACGGCAGGGCTCACAGTCGAATAGGCAAACACGTCCTCAAACGAACGCAGATCGTCCCGGATGTCGATGAGATTCGGGTACGAAAGATTCCGGAGTCCGCTCGACGTTGGCTTCTGGACTCCCAACGCCACGAACTCGTTGCCGCGCTTCACGGGCAGCGGCCGGAACAGGTACGCATTGACGACGCTGAACATCAGGCTGCTGACGGCGAGCCCGACTCCCAGGCCAAGAACCGCCACGACGGCAAACTGCGGCGACCGGGCCAGCGACCGCAGCGCGTACCTCAGGTCACTCCACAGTCGTTCCATGACTCTCTCCTTTGCCGTTGCCCTACGTGAACTGCACCCTCAGATCCGCCACGAGCGGCAGGTGGTCGGAGGCGATCAACGACATTCTGCTGCGCGGCAGTTCGACCTTGACGACCTCCACCGAGCCCTCGTAGTAGATGTGGTCCAGGTGTAAGACAGGAAACACGCCGGGGTAGGTTCTCCGCCGCCGCAGGTGCGTTCGCAGGTCGATGCTCTGCAGCCGCTCCGTCAGCGTCTGCGTCGCCAGCCCTTTCATCCACTCGTTGAAGTCGCCCAGGACCACCTTGGGTACGCCGACGCGGCGGTCGTTCACGATCGCCCCCAGCCTCCGGGCCTGGTACCGCCGCTCCAGGAGTGCCGTGCCGAGGTGAACGTTGTAGAGGTGCAGTCGATGCTCGCCCAGCGCGATGTCAACCCGCTGGCATCCGCGGGGCTCGCACGTCTTCCACGACAGGTCGTAGTGCGCGTGGTGCACGATGGGGTGCCGGCTGAACACGACGTTGCCAAACTGCGCTCCCCGTCGTTGCCGGACCGGCGCCATCACCCATCCCATTCCGAGCAGGGCCCCCAGTTCTTCGGCCTGCCCCGCCGAGCGGATACTGGCGCCGATGACCTCCTGCAGCGCAATCAGGTCGGGGTCGATGCTTCGGATGACCTCGGCGATGCGCGCGGGCATGGTGCGGCCGTCCAGTCCCCGGCACCGGTGGATGTTGTAGGTGGCAACACGAATCGTCCGCCGTCGCGAATCAGTCACGCTGGATGGTGGTTAGAATACGTGTATGGCGAAGCTGAAGAGCGAAATCGTGCTCGAATGCCCTTGCTGCAAGGCATCGCTGGTGGTCGATACGAACCTCCGCCGGATCGTGTCGCACACCGTGCCCGAACGCGCGGACAAACCCGAACTGAACGACGCCGCGAACATCCTGGCCAAGGAAACCGCCCGTCGGGAATCGATGTTCGAGCAGTCGTTCGAGGCAGAGAAGTCCCGAGACGACGTGCTGTCCAGGCGCTTCGAGGAAGCGCTGAAGCAGGCCAGGACCGAGCCGGTCACGAGACCGACCCGGGACTTCGATCTCGACTGACTCAACCACGTCGGGCGAACTCCTCCGGCAGCGGCATCCATCGCTCCCGGCCTTTGTAGTAATTCCACGGCTTGTAGCCGTGCGTCTCTCGAAACGCCCGGTACCGCCGTCGCATCGCCTCCGCCTTCCGGTCCGACGAGGCGATGCGCCGGTGCTTCCAGTCGAGCAGCACCTGCTCGACCTTCCACACGTTGCGCGGCGACAGCCGCCAGTCGTAGTTGCCCATGACTCGCAGATCGACGACCGCGTACGCCTTGATGCGGCCCGTGAAGTCGATGTAGCCCTCGAAGTAGCTGAGGGCGAGCGCTCGCGGCGTGGCGAAGAGCGGCTTGCGTCCGTGCAGGCCGGGGTCGCGCGAGCGTGCGACCGATCCCCAGCCGGTCCGTGTCCGGTAGACGAAGATAACGTGATCGAGCAGGTCGATCGACTCGAAACTCAGGACGAGCGGAGGGTACCCGTGCTGCTCCAGGATGACGGCGGCCGACAGCGCCGCTTCGAGGCAATGGGCGGTGCCCGTCCTGACGACGCCTCGAAAACTGCGCAGCGTCTCGGCGCCCCTCTCATGGTTGTACGGCAGCGCGTTCAGCCATCCCTGCACCGCGGCCGGCGTGCGTAGCCCGGCGATCAGGCGGCGCTCCGCGCTCGTCAGCGGCAGCGACGGCGGGACGATCGGATCAGTCTTCGGGAGCGGGGGCCGCGTTGAGTTCGGCAACGAGTTCAGCCGGTGTCCAGTCATTACCGCTGCGCACCGAGACCAGGCGGCCCTGCGGATCGATGACCGCGGTCCGCAGGTTGTGTGTGATGTCGATCGGGTTCCCCGGGTCGTGCTCGACGTACAGGCCGAACTGCGTGGCGAAGCGGCTCACGTCGGCCGGCTCGCCCGTCAGAAAGGACCAGACGGCGGGGTCGGCTCCGCGGCGGCGCGAGTACGCCTTCAGGATGGCGGGTCGGTCGAATGCCGGGTCGAGCGTCACCGTCACGAGCCGCACGTCTGAGAACTCCGCGCGTTCCGCGATCGTCTTCTGAATCGACGCGAAGTGACGGTCCATCAGAGGACAAAAATCAGGGAGCGGGCAGCGCGTGTAGATGAAGGTCAGCACGAGACGATGCTTCCTGAAGCTCGAGAAGGGCCGAGCCTTACCGTCCTGATCGATCAGCGCCGCGTCCGCGACGGCCTGGCCAGCGGAGAGGACATCGGCGACTGGTGCCGGCGGAGGCGCGTCGAGCGCCGCGTGGCCGGTGGCCGTCAGCGCCGATAGGTGCGCCTCGGTTTGGCCGACGACGAGCGTGGCGGTGACGAGGTCGCCGGGCTGCTTGCCCGTCAGGAGCGAGGTGTCCTTCACGGTGAACGGCATCGTCATGCCGGGCATGAAGCCCTTGATGTCCTCATGCTTGATCACGACCTCCCGGCGCTCGGGCCGCACCGCCAGGATCTGCCCGGTGAGCTCGTATTCCCGCGCCGGGGTCCGCGGGCTGCACGCCGCGGCCGCCGCGGCAACCACCAGACACAAGACCGCACACGCACGCATGTCTCGCTACTGTACCAACTTTTGGCGCGTGATATAACGCCAGTCTCGGAGAACACAACGGTGGAACCAGCGCTCGTTCTGAAGGGTGTGAGAAAGACGTTCGGCCAGACGGTCGCGGTCGAGGCCATGGACCTCGTTGTTCCGCGAGGCGCGCTGTATGGCGTCATCGGACCCAACGGCGCAGGGAAGACGACCTGCATCCGGATGATCATGTCGATCCTGTTCGCGGACTCGGGCGAGCTGTCGGTCCTGGGACGCCGGTCGGCGCTCGAGGCGAAAGATCGGATCGGATACCTCCCCGAAGAGCGCGGCGTGTACCGCAAGATGAAGGTCGGCGCGTTCCTGACCTACGTCGCACGGCTCAAGGGGTTGAGCCAGGACGACGCTGAAGACCGCGTGCCGGAGCTCCTCCGAAAAGTCGGCCTGCCGGAAACCGAGCACAAACGCTGCGAGGATCTGTCGAAGGGGATGCTGCAGCGGATCCAGTTCGTGGCAGCCGTCATCCACAAACCGGACCTGCTCATCCTCGACGAGCCGTTCAGCGGGCTCGATCCCGTGAGCGTCCGCGTGCTTCGCGAGCTCGTGCTCGAGGAGCATCGCCGCGGCGCCACGATTCTCCTGTCCACCCACGTCATGGTGCACGCCGAAGAGATCTGCCAGCAGGTGGTGATGATCCATCAGGGGCGCAAGGTGCTCGACGAGCCCGTGGCAGGGCTGCGCCG
>DASTDQ010000350.1:0-5950 GCA_035710305.1 Vicinamibacterales bacterium
CCCGCCGCTTCGTACGAGCGCGCTGCTCGGCATCGCGGCTGCCGGCTCGGCCGCTTTTGTGATCGCTCTCGTCACAGGGCCGCTCGTCGGCGCCGGCCCCGGTTACCTCGTGAAGACCCTCGGCGTGTTCGCGATCGTGTCAGCGCTGGCCCTCGGGACCGTGGGCGCGCATCATCCCTTTTCGCGCATCGGTCCTGCCAACCAGATCACGCTGTTCCGCGCCGCTCTCGTCGCCGCGGCAGTGGGACAAGTTGGTGAGCCGGCGTCCGTGCGAGCAGCGTGGCTGGCAGTCGGAATCACGGGCCTGGCCGCGATCCTCGACGGCGTTGACGGGTGGCTGGCGCGCCGCAGCGGTTACTCGAGCGCGTTCGGCGCCCGGTTCGACATGGAAACGGACGCGCTGCTCATCCTCGGGCTCTCGGTACTCGTCTGGCAGCACGGCAAGGCTGGATTGTGGGTGCTTGCGTGCGGCTTGATGCGCTACGCGTTCGTCGCGTGCACGCGGCTGGTGCCCTGGATGGGCGGACCGCTTCGCTCTACTCTTCGGGGCAAGACCGTCGCGATCGGACAACTCGTGGGCCTTGGCGCGGCGTTGTCGCCGGCCGTGCCGTCGCCGTACAGCGACGTCACGAGCGCCGTGACGCTCGCGGCGCTCGGCTGGTCGTTCGCGGTCGACGTCGTCTGGTTGTTTCGATCCAGCGATCGTCGTGTCCGGCTTTAGCCGGAAGCGATCGTAGTGTCCGGCTTCAGCCGGACGGCAATCGTAGTGTCCGGCTTTAGCCGGACCGGGGAGGCACAGTGACGAACGCAGCCGGCCTTCGAGTGCTCTCGATCGCACTCGGCGTGTTTCTGATCTTCATGGGGCTGGACAAGATCGGCTGGCTGATGGACAGCAGCCTCCTGACCGGGCGGCTCCAGCAGTGGCGCGCGTCGGCTCCGCCGATGAGCGCGTGGTATCTCGACACGATTGCGATCCCCGGTGCGCCGTTCTTCGCGCGGCTCGTGCTTCTGGCCGAGCTCTCGGCGGGCGCGGCGTTGATCGCCGGCGTGAAGGTGCGGCTGGCTGCGGCGTTGTCGCTGGTGATGGTGCTGAACTTCCACTTCGCCGCCGACGTGCTCCTTCACTACAGCTATCTGTCCAATGCGTACGGCCCGCCGGTCCTGGGCGGCCTGCTTGCATTGGCTGTCGGCGGGGCGCGGCTGCCGTTCAGCGTATCGAAGTGAGTAGAGATCAGGGCTGAGGCCTTGCCCAGCCCTGACCCCTGCCCCCTGACCCCTGCCCCCTGCCCCCTAGAAATCCCACCTCGCCGCGAACTTGATGAACTGCGGCTGAATCACCGTCAGCGGCAACCGCCACACCGGCCCGTAGCCGGGGAGCTCCAGGGTGACCGCATCCGAGTTGAACGCGTTGTAGATGTCCACGTTCAGATCGAGCCGGCCCTTGCCCACGTCGAGGATCTTCGTGAAGCGCAGGTCGAACTGGTTGAGCCGGTCGCCGTACATCGAGCCCGGCTCGATCAGCTGCACGTTGGCCTGCCCGTTTATCAGCGGCCTGCCGATGGATGTACCCAGCGGGGGCCCACCGGCAGCAGGGTTGGCGTAGACGTTATTGGCGCCCACGATCGGACCAGGAATGCTCTGGAACGTTCCGCTGAGACGGACGCCCCACCACGGCAGCGTGTAGGACGCAATCGCCTTGTACTGAGCCAGGTACGGCGACTGCTGACGGCAGTAGTCCCTCGGTGTCCAGCTGCCGACGAAGAACGGGAACGGGAGCAGGCCCATGGGAGGCTGGATGCCGGCTGGAGGCAGGAGGCCCACCGCGCCGGACTGGAGCGACTCCGGCACGTCATCGACGATTTCGCAGTTGTCGGTGATCGTCCTGCCCGTGCTGACGCCGCCCTGAAGGAACAGGCCGTTGCGAAGCCGGGCATCGACCGTCAGGTCGATCCCGTCCCAGGTCTGGACCTGGTCTCCGAACTGCGACGCGTCCTTGACGACGTTCCGCGGGGCCACGTTGGCGATCGGATCGTAGAGGCCATTGACGGTCTGGCCCGCGTTGGGAAGCGTGGGAAAGGCAGGATTGCTCGGGACCGTCACGGAGAATTCGGTGTACTGGTTAGCCGCAAGCGCCTCGTTGTCGACCACGTAGAAGTTCCCGTAGGCGCGGCGGAAGTACGCAAAGGAGGCGGACAGTCGAGGCACGATTTCCTGTTGTATGCCCGCCGAATACTCCCAGTTGTAGGGCCGCACGCCCCACCCTTCCATGACCGCCCTGGAGTACGACAGCCCGGGCACGCTGCTGCCGAAACTGGATGGAACCCAGGCGCCGCAGAGGTCCCCGCCAGTGGGCCGCAAGTCCTGCTCCGTACCGCTCATCAGGTCGCAGTCCGGGTTGAAATTCCCGTTGGCGTCGTTCCACGTCCGCTGCGCCTGCGTGACGAGGGTCGTCGCCGGGTTGTTGGCGGCCGCGTAGCGGATCGAGTCCTGTTCGACGCCGCGGCTGGCGCTCGCCTTGAGCGCGGTCTTCCCGTTGCCGAACAGGTCGTATGCGGCGGAGAGACGGGGATTGACGTCCTTCCAGTTCGGGACGTTCTCGACGGCGCCGAAGCTGTTGTTCCGGTTGGGCAGCCACCGGTGTGGCGTCGCCGTGAACGGCTCGGTCGACTCGTTGAGGAAGTCAAGTCGAACGCCCGCGCTCACCGTCAGGCGGTTTGCCGTCCAGCGGTCCTGCGCGAAGATGCCGAGGTTGTAGTTCAGGTTGTTCTGCCACCCCGACAGCGGCGATTGGATCGTGACGAGGCTCGGCTGGTTGTTGAGA
This sequence comes from Vicinamibacterales bacterium, assembly GCA_035710305.1. GTDB lineage: Bacteria > Acidobacteriota > Vicinamibacteria > Vicinamibacterales > UBA2999 > Gp6-AA40. Next base: position 2,822 of record DASTDQ010000350.1, read on the forward strand.
ATGCTGTACCAGATGCCGCCGGTCGAGTCGTTGTTGTCTCCGCGCAGGAAGTGGCCCCGCTGCATCTCGAAACCGACCTTGACGTTGTGCGAGCCGGTCACGTAGCTCGATGCCACGTTGAAGGACTGCGACGGCAGCCGGTCGTCGAAGTCGAAGCCGGTGGGCGCACGGTAGAAGAAGTTGCCTGCGCTCTGGTTGACGATCGCGATGCACACCGGCGCCAGCGTTCCCTGGAACGCGTTCGTCTGGTTCTGGCACTGCCCGACCTGCTCGGGATCCATCCTGATGGTGTCCGGGCTCTCGCCGGCCATCAATCCGGCCTCGAACAGCAGGCGGTTGGTTGCCGTGTAGGTCCACTTGGTGGTGGACAGCTGGGTGTGCCACCTGGTGATGCGAATCCCCTCGGGCGAGGCGGTGTTGATCTGGATCAGCCAGTGCGGGTCCACTTTGTACTGGTAGGCGTACCAGCCCGAGATCTTCTGGCTGTCGTTGATCGCCCAGGTCACCCGCCCGTTGTTGTCGGCCGTATACGTTCCGCCATAGGCCTGACGGTTCGTGTCGTTGGTGCGGTTGACCGCCGTCACGTCAACCGGGTAGAAGCGCGAAGCCAGGTAGTAATAGTTGGTGAAGTAGCGCGACGTGAAGTAGAACCACACCTTGTCCTGCTTGATGGGTCCGCCGATCGCGCCGTTGATGTCGTAGAGCGTCTTGAGCGTGGTCGAGGCGTTCGTCAGCCCGCGGTTGTTCAACCGCTCGGTGACGTTGTCGCCCTGCAAGGCGGGATCCGAGAAATTGCCGAGCACCGACCCGCTGAAGACGTTCCCTCCGGCTTTCGGGACAGCGTTCATGATGACGCCGTTGGTGCCCGTCTCGGCAATCTGGCCGGCCAACGAGATGTCCACCTGGTCGAACAGCAGCGGCGACAGGCTCATGTTCGTCAGGTTCGAGCTGAGGTACATGTTGCCGATGCGCAGGCCGTCGATCATCGACACGCCGTCCATGTATGCGCTGCCGTGGGCCCTGACTTGAGCGCCGGTCTGGTCCCCCAGGATGCCCCCGACGTCCACGTTCGAAGCCTGAATGGCCGGGACGAGCGATGCCATCTGTATCCAGGAACTGCCGACCGGGAGTTCCTTGAACGCCTCGGCCGAGACGGTTCTCGTCTGCGCGGACGACTGCACGTCCACGATCGGGCTCTCCCCCGACACGGTGATCGTCTCCTGCACGGCGCCGACGCGCAGATCGGCGTTCACGTTGGACGTGACGTTCAAGGCCACTTCGATGCCATCGCGTCGGACCGTGCCGAATCCCGTCAGCGTGAAGGTGATCACGTATGTGCCCGGCGGGAGGTTCACGATCCGGTACTGGCCCAACGCGTCCGTCACACCGCTTCGCACTTTCTCGATCAGGGCGGGACTCGACGCTTCGACCGTCACGCCAGGCAACACGGCGCCGGAAGTATCCCTGACGGCGCCCGCCACGGCTCCGAGCCCCTGTGCGGACGCCGCGGCCGGCAACGCCAGCACGACGAGGACCAACAAGAACTTTCTCAGTCGCGTTCGCATGTCTCCTCCGGATGCTGAAAGACTTTTAAGGCTTTCGCTATGCGAATGTGTTTTCCTTTGGCGGAAAAACATATACGCTTCGCCGTCCGTGGTGTCAAGGTAGCGGCGGCGCCTCGCCGGCTCAGTTGTCCGACGATCCGATCGTGCCAAAGGCCTGGAGGAGCATCGGGACGAGGGCGTGCATGGGACCAATCGAGGGGCGAAGAGGCTCGAGGCCGGGACGAAACCTCTGATCGATCAGTCGATCGATCACCTGGCCACGCCGCCCGAACACGTGCACGGGAACGCTCCATGAGGCGCCCCGACCGCTCACGGCCGCCGGCGGCTGGTGGTCGCCGATGGCGATGAGAACCATGTCGTCCCGTGCGTGCTCTCGAAGGTACCCGGCGATCGTCGTGTACTCGTAGGCCATCGCCCGCACGTAACTTGGCCGCAGATCGATCAGGTTCGGCGTGGCTGCCAAGGCTCGCTCGGCGTCGGCAGGCTCGAAGGGTTCGGCAGTCAGCACGCGCGCCCAGTCGGGCTGATACGGAGCGACCGGCCCGAACGGCGCGTGCGTCGTGCTCGTGGGAAAGACGATGAAGAGCGGCGACCGGGCCTCGGCTGCGCGCGCTCTCTCGACGGCGTCGATCTTGGCGAGCGCGTACTGATCCGGGATGCTCCACCAGCCGAACTGCGGACCCTTGTATTCAAGCAGGTCGTGGCCGTAGATCTGGTCGAAGCGATAAAACGCCCCCTCCGGCCAGGCCTGACGCATCCCCGGCATCAACGCCACGGTCCGGTAACCGCGGCGCGCGAAGTTGGTGATCATCGTCTCGCGTCCCGACGCCATCAGCGACGTGTAGGCGTACTGATCGCGCACCTCCACGCCCGAGATGAGGCTCAGGTGCGCCAGCCACGACGACCCGCCGAAGGTGGGAGAGTCGACGTACGCGGTCACGACCTCGCGGCCCGTGTCCGCCACCGCCGCCGCGAGATCGGCGCGGCCCGCGACGAGACCGTCGGCGATGGCCGACGTTTCGTACGTGACCGCTCCGTAGGACTCCACGAAGACGAGCAGGACATCGGCGCCTTTCAGGCCGCCGAGATCGCCCGCGAAGTCCGGGCTGGCGCCAAGCGCCGGCCGCAGCGATCCGGGGCCGAGCATCCCGAGCACGAATCGGGCCTGCCTGACATACGCCGGCGTCACTGGATCGGCGAAAGCCGGCAGGTTGGCGGGCCACGCGGCCACGTGCTGCGCGGAAGCCGCGAGCACAAGAACTGCGGCGGCCGCGCCCATCACGCGGCGCGGCCCAGACGAGGCGATCGACGCGCCGAGCCACCCGAAGGCCACGCGCGACAGCAGGTAGATCACGCTGACGAGGGCCAGGAGCGACGCCGCCGCCAGGGCGATGAGCCACGCCGGCACCGCGCGAGCGAGCATCGCGGTGACGGCCCCGAGATGTTGCGAGTCCCAGTAGAGATTGAACTCGCGCCCGTAGAGTCCGGGCGCGGTCACGTCGAGATAGCGGCCGGCAACGAGCACCACCCACACGACCGGGAGCACGCGTCTCGACAGGACGTC
>DASTDQ010000351.1:0-8094 GCA_035710305.1 Vicinamibacterales bacterium
GGCGGCGAGTTCTCGATGGGCGCGGCCGATCCGACCGGCTCGGACAACAACCATGTCGGCATGCAGGCCACCCACGACTCCAGGCCGATCCATCGCACCTACGTGGACGGCTTCTGGATGGACGCGACCGAAGTCACCAACGCACAGTTTGCGGCGTTCGTGAAGGCGACCGGGTACGTGACGGTCGCGGAAAAGACGCCGAAGGCGGAGGACTTTCCAGGCGCGCCTCCGGAGAATCTCGTGGCCGGCTCCGTGACGTTTTCACCGCCCGATCACGCCGTGCCGCTCAACGATCACTTTCGATGGTGGGCCTACGTCAAGGGCGCAAGCTGGCGTCGTCCCCTCGGTCCGTCGAGTCCGATCGCCGGGCGGGAGAAGTATCCCGTTGTGCACATCGCCTACGAGGACGCCGTGGCATATTCGACGTGGGCGGGCAAACGCCTGCCCACGGAGGCGGAGTGGGAGTTCGCGGCGCGCGGCGGTCTGTCGGGTCAGGTGTATCCGTGGGGACAACAGTTCAGACCCGAGGGCGCGTGGATGGCCAACAGCCATCAAGGCCACTTCCCCGATCACGACGACGGCGGCGATCACTTCACCGGTGTGGCGCCCGTGGCGCAGTTTCCATCCAACGCGTACGGCCTCTACGACGTGGCCGGCAACGTGTGGGAGTGGGTCAGCGACTGGTATCGCCCGGACTACTACGCCCAACTCGCGGCGGCGGGAGGCGTCGCGCGGAATCCGCAGGGACCGGCCTCGCCCTTCGACCCCGATGAGCCGGGCGTGCAGAAGCGCGTGCACCGCGGCGGATCGTTTCTCTGCACGGACCAATACTGCTCGCGCTACATGGTCGGGACGCGCGGCAAGGGCGACATCAGCACTGGCACGAACCACCTCGGGTTTCGCGCCGTGATGTCGCCGAAGACATCTTCTCAGGGCTGATCGTTGACGCCAAAGTAATGCCGCTGCGGGCTGCAGCGGCGCAGGAGGGCACCCATGACTCGGCATCATCTCGGAATCGTGTGCGTCGCATTCCTCTTCGCTGGGAGCGCCTCGAGCGACGCGGCGGCACAAAGCACCACGCAGAAGGCGCCGGCCCCCACCGCGCAGGCGACGGCTGCCGCCAAGGCCAGCCCTCAGCTGGTCAGCGCGCTCTCGAAGGAACTGGGCGCGACTCCCGAACAGGCCGCGGGCGCGGCTGGGTCGCTCTTCAGCGTGGCGAAGTCACGGCTCAAGCCAGATGAGTTCTCACAGGTCTCGAAAGCCGTGCCAGGCATGGATGCGCTGCTCAAGGCCGCGCCTTCGACCAGCGGCGGCGGCGCCCTGGGCGGCGTATCTGGCGCGTTGTCCTCGCTGGGCGGGTCATCGAGCGGTCTTGCAGGCGCGATGAGCGCCTTCTCGAAGCTCGGCCTCAAGCCGGAGATGGTCGCCAAAGCGATTCCAATCCTGACATCGTTCGTCAGCAAGTCCGGCGGCGCCAACGTCGGCAGCCTGCTCGCCGGCGTGCTGAAATAGCGTGAGAGTCTCCCCCCGCCGGAGTTCAATGGAGGATCCAATGAGAAAACTGGCTTGCGTCATGGCTGCGGCGGCGGTGGTCGCCTGTGTGGCGTGCGGCGATTCCCAGGATGACAGCATCTCGACGAGCGTGGGCGCGAAGCTCACGGCCGATCAGAAGGCGGGCACGTCGCAGGTGAAGGTCGAGACGAAGGATCAGGTCGTCACGCTCAGCGGCACGGTTGACACGCCTGCCGCCAAGGAACAGGCCGTCCGCGCGGCGCGCGAAACGGAAGGCGTTCGCGAGGTCGTGGACAACATCCAGGTCTCGGGCGCAGAAAGTGCGGAGGCGGCCGCTCAGACCGGCGCGGGGATCGGGGACAGCGCGGCGAAGGCTGCGACCGCAACGGGCGACGCGGCAAAAGCCACCGGCGACGTGGTCGTCGACTCGGCGAAGGCGACCGGCAACGTCATCGTGGAAGGGGCGAAGGCAACCGGCGAGGCCGTTGCGGTAGGAGCCAAGGCCACGGGTGAGGCTACCGTCAAGGGTGCAGAGGCCACAGCCTCGGGCGCGAAAAAACTGGGCAGCGGCATCGTCGGCGCCGTGACGCCGGACAAGGAGAAGAAGTAAGGCGCACTCGCTTCATCGATAGCGCAGCGCCTGCATTGGATCGCCTTTCGTGGTCCGCCAGGCTGGCACGACGCACGCCAGCCCGGCGACCACCGAGAGCACAGCAACCGCAACAGCGATCGTGAGCGGGTCGTTGGCGCCGACGCCGTAGAGCATCGACGCGATGACGCGAGTCGCGGCAAGCGTTCCGGCAAGCCCGATCGCGAGCCCGATCAGCGTGAGCCGCATGCCGCCTTTGAATACCAGCGTCCGCAAATTGCCCGCGCTGGCTCCGAGCGCCGCGCGAACGCCCATCTCGTGCGTCCGCTGCGCCGCCGTGTAGGACATCACGCCGTACAAGCCCCCGGCCGCCAGCAGCAGGGCGACAAAGGCGAACCCGGCGAGGAGCGTGGCCAGGACGCGGTTGCCCAGCATGGATTGATCCACGATCTGTTCGAGCGTGCGGACGTCGCTGAGCGCCTGGTCACGGTTGACGCTCTCCACGGCTGACCGAACGGCTCTCTGCAGCGACTGCGGAGGCATGCCGGCCTGCACGATCAGGTTGAGGTCGTAGGTCGGGCTCTGCTGGTTCGAGACGTACATGCCGGCGCTGATCTCGTCGCCGAGGCCGGTGACCTTCTCACGCGCAATGACGCCGACGATCTCCCAGGCGATCTCCCGGCCCAGCTCGGTCCTGCCCGGTACGATTTCCTGCACGAGGATGCGGCGGCCGATCGGGTCCCCATCGGGAAACTCCCGCCTGGCCAGCGTTTCGTTGATGAGCGCCACGGGTGGTGCGCCCGCGGTGTCGTTGTCGCTCAACGCGCGTCCCGCGACCAGCGTGATGCCCAGCGCGCCGAAGTAGGACGGGCTGACGATCTTGAAGAACGCGCGGCGGCGATCGGCCCGGTCGATGAAGTCGCGATCGGCAATCGCGTAGCGGACACCGTAGCCCCCACCCAGCAGCGGCAACGCCGAGGTCATGGCCGTCGCCCGAACGCCGGGCACGGCCTCCACGGCGGCACGGATCGAGGCGAGATAGGCGTTCAGCTCGACCGGGTCGGCGTGCTGTTCCTGCGTGATCGGCAGGCCTGCCGTGAGGACATTCGTCGCATCGAACCCCGGATCGATGTCGAGCAGCTCCAGAACACTTCGCAACAATAGTCCCGACGCCACCAGCAGCACGAACGCCAGCCCGATTTCAGCCACGACGACAACGTCGAGTAGGCGCCGGCCCCGGCGGCCCGCGGTCGTGTGTCCGCCTTCCTTCAGCGCGCCCACCGGGCTCGGGGTCGTGGTCCGCGCTGCCGGCCAAATGCCGAACAACAGTCCCGTCGCGACGGCAACGATCAGCGCGAACAGCAGGACGCGCGTATCCATTCGGACGTCCATTGCGGGAGGCAGCGTCTCGGGAGGAATCAACGATTGAATCCAGTTCAGCATCGCGTACCCAACGCCGACTCCTGCGAGGCCACCGCACACGGAGATCAGGATGTTCTCGATCAGCAACTGCCACACCAACCTCCACCGGCTTGCGCCAAGCGCGGCGCGCACGGCCATGTCGCGCTCCCTGGAGATACCTCGCGCAAGCGCGAGATTTGCCAGGTTGGCGCAACCGATCAGCAGCACCAACCCGGTCGCGGCGAAGAGGACCGTGACGGCCGTGCGCAGCTGCGGGCCGACCACCGCGTCGGCGAGGCGGTCAACGGCAACGCCCCACCCTCTGTTCGAATCGGGATAGGCGTTGGCAATGCGCTGCCCGATGACGTCCATCTGGGCCCTTGCGTTCCTGAGCGTCACGCCCGGCTTGAGCTTTCCGGTCGCACCGAGCCAGCGGTAGTCGCGCGTCATGTGTGACGGCTGGAAGGCGAGAGGCTTCCAAATCTGGGCTGCGGTGCGATCGAAGGGGCTGCCTTTCGGAAGAACGCCGATCACGGTATAGGCCTCGCCGTTCAACACGACGTCCCTGCCCAGCATCGCGGGATCGGAGCCGAAGCGGCGTTCCCAGAGCACATGGCTCAGCAGCACGACACGATCGCTGCCGGGCTGGTCCTCGCCTGGAAGAAACGTGCGGCCCAGCGCTGGCGTCACTCCGAAGATATCGAAGTACTGCGCCGAGACTCGCGCGGCCCGGATGAGGACCGGCTCGTCCCCGCCGCTCAATGTCGCGCTCCAGCCAGCTTCCGCGGCCATGAACTCGAAGACGGTGCTCTGATTCGTCCAATCGAGATAGTTCAGAGTAGAGATGCTGTTGGGCCCGCCCCCTGGAAGCCTTTCGAGGACGCGCACGATGCGCTCAGCGTCGGGATATGGCAGAGGACGAAGTAGAAGGCCGTTCACGAAGCTGAACATCGCCGTGTTCGCGCCGACCGCGAGCGCAATGGTGGCAATCGCGACAGCCGAAAAGCTCGGGCTGTTGCGAAACAGGCGGATTGCGTAACGAAGGTCGTGGAGGACGCCAGAAGGGCCGCTCATGAGGCTCCCGTCGCGCCATGGCAGGCGCGCACGTATAATCCGTCAGTTTCGTCCAGGAGGAGCAAATGACCCGCGCGATCGTCACTTCGTTCGTGCTCGCCGCAGCGATCCTCCAGGCTGTTCCCGCGTCGCCTCACCACAGCAACGTCGCCTACGAGGTGACCAAGGTGATCACCATCACCGGGGTCGTCAAGTCCTTCGAATGGGTCAACCCGCACACCTGGCTCACGGTGGTCGTCGACGACGGCAAGGGGGGCAAGGTGGAATGGGCGTGCGAAGGACGCGCGCCGGGAATTCTCACCCGGGCAGGCTGGACGCGCTCGGTGCTGAAGGCGGGTGAGACCGTCACGGTGGACATGAGCCCCGCCAAGGACGGTTCGAAGGTGTCGATCATCGCGCGGGTGACGAAGGCCGACGGCACAATCCTGTCGAATCAGCCGCAGTTCGACCCGAGGGGAAATTGAGATGTTTCGCCTGATAGCGGTGCTCGCGATCGCGGTGCTGTCGGCTCCGTCGCTGCCGGCGCAGGCGACGCCGGACTTCTCCGGCGTCTACTACCCCGCGCAGCAGGGCCGTGGAGGTGGTGGAGGACAGCGGGGCGCCCAGCCGGCGGCAGGCGCGCAGCGCGGTGCCCCGCCGCCGCGCCCCACGCAGTCCGCTCCGGTGTCGGACGGATCGCAGGGCCGCTCCGCCGATGCGCCCTCGCTCACGCCAGAGTACCTGGCGAAGTGGGAACTGATGCGGAAGTCGCGCGTGGCGGGCTCGTACGAGTACGACAACAACGCCAAGTGCCTGCCGCCCGGCATGCCGGCGATGATGAACATGGCGTACGGCATGGAAATCATGCAGACGAAGGATCGGATCACCTTCTTCAGCGAACTGAACGACGCGCTGCGGCGCGTCTACCTCGACGGCCGGAAGCCATCGCAGAAACATCTCGACGATCCGACGTACGCGGGCTACTCGACGGGCCGGTGGGAGGGCGACACGCTGGTCGTCGACACCGTCGCGCTGCACCCCGACTCGTTCATCGAAGGCTTCACGCCGCACAGCGACGCAATGACCGTCCACGAGCGGATCCGTCTGATTGCCCCGGACGTGCTCGAGGATCGGATTACCGTCACCGATCCGAAAGCGTTGACCAAGCCATGGGAGGTCGTCCGGACGTATCGGCGGGCCGCGAAGGGGAACGACGAGCTTCGGGAGTTCGCGTGCGCGGAGGGACTGAGCCGGGAGCTGTTGAAGGGAAAGTAAGGAGCCGGGCTACGAGTACGCCGCAGCCTGGATGCCATACAGCTGCGCGTACTGACCCTGCCGTGCCATGAGCGCCTCGTGCGTCCCGACCTCGACGACGCGAGCGCCGTCCAGCACGACGATCAACCCGGCCATCCGCACCGTCGAGAAGCGGTGCGAGACCAGAATCGTGATGCGGCCGCGGCTTCCGCCGTGGCCGCCGTTTCCTTCCCCGCCGGCGGCAGCCGCGTAGCGCTCGAAGAGCGCATGCTCGGTTTCGGCGTCGAGCGCGGCCGTCGGCTCGTCGAGGACGAGCACGAGCGGTTCGTCGCGCATGAATCCGCGCGCCAGCGCCAGCTTCTGCCACTGGCCGAAGCTCACGTCCACGCCGCCCGGCCACGCGGGACCAAGCTGCGTCTCGAGCCCCGAGGGGAGCCGCTCCACGACGTCGTTCGCTCCCGCGCGGCCCACGGCCGCGACGACGGCCGGCTCGTCGTCCAGGCGGGGCACGTCGCCCACGCCGACGCTGTGGCGGGCGCGGAACTCGAAGCGGAAGAAGTCCTGGAAGGCGCCGGCCAGCCGGTCACGCCAGTCGGCGGCCGGGATGCGGGCAAGGTCGGTGCGATCGATCAGGATGCGTCCGCTCGTCGGCTCGTACATCTTGGCGAGCAGCTTCATCAAGGTCGTCTTGCCCGCGCCGTTCTCGCCCACGATCGCGACGACCGCGCCGGCAGGCAGTGTCAGGCTCACGTCGTCCAGCACCAGTCGATCGGTACCCGGGTAGGCAAAGGACACGTGATCGAATCGGATGCCCTCGGCGAGGCGCTCGGGGGCCGACTGATCGGCCGACGCCGCGAGCGAGCTCGCGTAGTCCTCGAGCCACGCGAGACGCCGCGCCGCGTCCAGCCAGATGCCGCGGAGGAAGCCGATCTCCCCCACCGTTGCTCCGACGTAGAACGACAGGCGCGAGCCGGCTGCCAGCGCGAGGAGTACGTCTCCCACGGGCGCTTGGAGACCCGAGGACACGAAGACGATCGCTCCGACGTACGCGGCACCGAACACCGCCCATGCGAGCGTGTGCCACGCGGCCGACGCCGACCGGGCGGCGGCGATGGGCCTGTACCCGAATTCCCACGCCATCCGCCGCTCCGTCTTCAAGCGATCGCCGATGCCGGTGACGCGCACTTCCTTGCCGGGCGTCGCTGTTGTCGCCACGTCGAAGAGGTGACGCGCAAGCCGGTTCGCCTGCGCGCCGCGTTCGTACGCCCTGCGCTCGACGGCCGGCCGCCAGGTGGACGTCATCACCGTGGGGATTGCGAAGATGGCCAGCAGCGCGAGCGCGGGATGGATGGAGACGAGCAGCGCGATCGTGACGCCGAGCCGCAGGATCCACCCGCACGTCGTGAAGAGCGACATGTACATGTGGTCCAGCATGAACACCTGGTTGCGCAGCACGGCGAGCCGATCGAGGTACTCGGGGCGCTCCTGGTGCGCGATGGTCGAGATCGACGCGAGCAGCGTGGCGACGTGCGACTCGAGCGCGATCGTCACCTTGTCGCGGAAGCGCCGCTGCACGCGCGTGCTGACGGTCTGAAGGAACCAGGTCGCCGTGGCGGACACGCCGAGCGCCACCGCCGCAAACTGCACGAGGCTCCAATTCCGCTGGAGCGCGCCGTCGCCGAGCATCTTGAACCAGAGCGCGAGCAGGGCGTCGGGCAGCGCTCCGAGCAACGCCAGCATGAACGCCGCCAGCAGAAGGCCGGGCTCGTGGCTGTAGCCCAGCTTGCAGAGCCGCCACATGGCCGAGAGACCCGGAGGCAGAGCGTCGGCCGCGCGCCGCGTCTCAGGCGAGGACGTCAAAGGTCTTTCCCTCTTCTTCCTCGGCGCCGAAGCGCTGGGCCTGCAGGTCGAACATCGTGCGGTATCGGCCGCCGAGCGCCATCAGCTCGTCGTGCGTGCCGAGCTCGACGACTCTCCCCTTTTCGAGCACGCAGATGCGATCGGCGTGCCGGACCGTCGAAAACCGGTGCGAGATGAGGATCGTCGTGCAGTGCCGCGTGGCCGCGAGGATGCGCTCGAAGATCTCCGCCTCGCCCCGCACGTCGAGCTGCGCCGTCGGCTCGTCGAGCAGCACGACGCCCGCGCCGCCCTTCACGGCGCAGAGCGCGCGGGCGAGCGCCACGCGCTGCCACTGTCCGCCCGACAGATCCGTGCCGCCGTCGTAGCCGCGGGAGAGGACCGTGTCGAGGCCTGCCAGCCTGGCCGCGCCCGCCGCCTCGAGCGCC
>DASTDQ010000352.1:0-11887 GCA_035710305.1 Vicinamibacterales bacterium
GCCCAGCGCGGAAACTTGCTCGTGCTGCCGAGCCGCCGCCGCTCGTCGAGCGAATCGAGCTTGATGACGACGCCATCGGTGTCGAATCCGAGGTCCCTTCGCTTTTCCGCCCACTCCTGGCAGAACGCGGCGACATCTCCGATGCCCGAGCACAGCTTCCAGTGGGGCTCCACGGGAAGGGCCCACCGGGCCAGCTGCTCGAGCGTACCGGCGTGTGAACGAGACTGGGCGGGACCGAGAATCAACTGGTACACGAACGCCCGCAGCCCGCGGCGCGCCACGAGGGCGGGGTCGAGATTCCTCAGTGCTCCCGCCGCGGCGTTGCGCGGATTCGCAAAGAGCGGCTCGTCGGCGTCCATCCGCTCGCGGTTCATCTTCTCGAACGCCCGCCGCGGCAGGTAGACCTCGCCGCGCACCTCGATCGCTCCCGGCACGGGCTGAGCCAGTTTCAGCGGAATGGCTCGAATCGTGCGGACGTTCGACGTCACCTCCTCGCCGCGTGTGCCGTCTCCGCGCGTGGCCGCGCGCTCGAGCAACCCGTCCACGTAAGTCAGCGCGATGCTGAGACCATCGATCTTGAGCTCCGCGACGTAGTCCACTGCGTCTGGCACGCTCCCGCCCGCACCCAGCCCGCGGCGCACCCGATCGTCAAAGGCGCGCAGTTCCTCCTCGGTATACGCGTTGTCGAGGCTCAGCATCGGCTCGGCGTGCGCAACCGTCCTGAACCCTTCGGCCACACGTCCGCTCACCCGCTGCGACGGTGAATCGGGAGTCACGAGCTCGGGGTGGTCGGCCTCGAGCCGCTGCAGCTCCTGCATCAGCTCGTCGAACTCGGCGTCGCTGATCTCCGGCTGGTTGGCGACGTAATAGCGCTCTTCGTGGTGGCGAATCAGGCGGCGGAGTTCTGCGATTCGGGAAACCGGGTCCAGGATTAGCGGTCCCGTGAAATGACGTAGTCAGGGAGGTACAGCAGCGCCTCTCGTGCCTCCGACGCCGGGAAGCCGCAGAGCGCCTTCTTCGCGCGCTCGACGTAGTCGGATGCCATTCGCCGGGCGTACTCGATGGAGCGCGTCTGCGCCATCAGGCGGCGAATCTCGTGCCAGTCTTCGAGGCTCACCTCGCGTGCATCGACGGCCTTTCTCAGGACGCTCTCCGCCCGCGGCCCGCCCCGGTCGCGCATGTGGATCACGGGAAGCGTCATCTTCCCTTCACGCAGGTCGCCGCCGACGGGCTTACCGAGGGCCACTTCCTCGCCGGTGAAGTCGAGCAGGTCGTCAACGATCTGAAACGCCATGCCGATGTTGAGGCCGTAGTCCCACAGCGCCTCCTGCTGCTCGCGCGTCGTCGGGCCCAGCATGCCGCCGATCCGGGCGCAGCCCGCGAACAGATAGGCGGTCTTGCGCCGCACGATGTCCAGATGCTCGTCTTCGGTGAGGTCAACCGCGCCGTTCTTGGTCAGCTGATAGATCTCGCCCTCGACGATGCGGAGCGTGACGTCGCAGAGAAGCCGGATGATCTCCAGATTGTCCTGGGTGAGCGCGAGCGACATCGACTTCAAATACAGGAAGTCCCCGAAGAGCACCGTCACGTGGTTGCCCCATCGGGTGTGCACCGCCTCACGGCCGCGGCGCAGCTCGGACTCGTCGATGATGTCGTCGTGCACCAGCGTCGCCGTGTGGATGAACTCGAGAACCGAGGCGTAGAGCACGGCCCGCTCGCCCACGTACCCCGCCATGCGCGCCGCCATGAGCAGCACGGCGGGCCGAATACGCTTGCCGCCGCCGTTCTGGATGTAGTTGCCGATCGTGGGAATCAGCGCAACCTGGGACTGCACGTGGCGGGCAAACTCGCGCTCCACCTCGCGGAGGTCGTTGCGAATGGGCTCGAACATCTGCGCGAGAGCAGCGGCGGAAAGATTCTGCGTGGCGGGATTCAAGTTGTCAGATCAGAGCATAACGCCGTATGGAGTGTCAACGCGCGTGGCGGCCTAATCCGTGTGATCGCTTGGAGTTACGGCGTGAACAGGCGCTCGAAATTCGTGCAAGTCGCCTCCGCAATCGCCTCGACGGCGATTCCGCGAAGTTCGGCGATCGCCTCGGCGACGCGGGCGACGCGGGCCGGCTCGTTACGAGTGCCCCGGTGCGGGACCGGTGCGAGAAAGGGGCTGTCGGTCTCGACGAGCAGGCGATCGAGCGGCACCATGCGGGCCACCTCGTGCAGTTCCGTGGCTCGAGGAAACGTCACGATGCCGGCGAGCGAGAGGTGGAATCCGAGGTCGAGCCCGCGCCGGGCCATGTGCCGGTCGCCGGTGAAGCAGTGAAAGACACCACCGACATCGCCTGCCCCTTCTTCGGTGAGGATCCGGATCGTATCGTCGTCGGCTTCGCGCGTGTGGATGACGAGGGGGCGATTCAGCAGGCGCGCCAGCCTGATCTGATGACGAAACACCTCCTGCTGTGCGTCGCGCGGCGCGAAGTCGTAATGGTAGTCCAGACCGATCTCGCCCACGGCGCGCGACAAAGGCTGTGACGCGGTCGCGTCCTTCACCAGGGCGGCGGCGGCGTCCGGGTTCGCCGCGAACGTGCCGGCCGCGTGCGGATGCACGCCGATCGTGAACCGGACCTGCGGCCACCGCGCCGCGACCTCCGACGCCTGTTTCAATTCTTCGCCGTCGTCGGCGGCCAGCACGACGAGCGCGCCCGACAGACCCGCGTCGCGCGCCCGGGCCACGACATCCTCGAGATCCGTGGCGAACTCCGGGCCGGCGATGTGGCAGTGGCTATCTATCAGCAAGACCGTCAACTCCCAACCTCCAACTCCCAACTCCCAGGAAACCCGCGATTGGGAGTTGGGCGTTGGGAATTGGAAGTTGACACACTCGCGCGCGTTCCCCGCTCAACGCACGCGCGCCCCGGCGGGGATCGCCGGATCGACCTGAATCAGCGTCGGCAATCCGCCGTCGGGACTGGCGGCGAGCACCATGCCGTTGGATTCGACTCCCATCAGCTTCGCCGGCTTGAGGTTGGCCACGATCACGACCGTCCGGCCCACGAGCTGATCGGGAGCGTACGCCTCTGCGATGCCGGCGACGATCGTCCGGCGCTCGGAGCCGACGTCGATCGTGAGCTTCAACAGCTTCTTCGACTTCGGCACGGCCTCTGCCTCGAGGACCTTCGCAACACGCAGCTCGACCCTCATGAAGTCGTCGATGCTGATTCGCCCATCGCTCTCCGGCGCCGTCGGCGGGGCCGGCGGCGGCTGCGCTGCGGCGGTTCCTGCGCCCGGGGCCGGCACCGCCGGCGGCGTTTCGTTGGGTTGTGTCATGTTTCGCAGCTCCTCGACAGTCTTCTCGATTCGCGGGAACAGTGGTTCCACGGGACCCAGCTTCGCGCCCGGCGTGAGCCCCCCCGCGGTCAGCGACGTCCACGGTTCTTCAGCGACGCCCAGCATCCGCCGTATCCTGAGCGCTGTTTCCGGCATGACCGGATCGATCAGCGCGGCGACGACGCGCAGCGTGTCCGCCGAGTGATGGAGCGTCCGGTCGAGCGTGCCGGCCTGCGCCGGATCTTTCGCAAGCGTCCAGGGCTCGCGCTCGACGATGTACTTGTTCAGGCGGCCGATCAAGGCCCAGATGGCCTGGAGCGCGACGCTGACCTGAGCGCGAGCGAACTCGTTCTTCACCGCCTCGATCGTGTCCGCCGTCGCGGCCACGAGCTCGCGATCCAGTGCGGCCTCGCTCGAGCTGGACAGAGGCGGCACGACGCCGCCGCGATAGCGATGGATCATCGTGACGGCCCGGCTCACGACGTTTCCGAGATCGTTGGCCAGGTCGGCGTTGAAGCGCGTGAGCATCCCCTCGTCCGCGAAGTTCGCATCCTGGCCGAGCGGCATCTCGCGCATCACGAAGTAGCGAAGCGCGTCGAGCCCGAACACGTCCAGGTAGTCCTGGTACCGCGCCACGTTGCCGAGCGACTTCGACATCTTGGCGCCCCCCATCAGCCAGAAACCGTGCGCGATGATCCGTCGCGGAGGCGGAAGACCCGCCGACATCAGAAACGCCGGCCAGTACAGCGCGTGCTGCCGGACGATCTCCTTGCCGATGAAGTGGGTGACCGTCGGCCACAGCCGGCCGATGCGCTCTTCCGATTTCGGATCGCTCGAGCCGAAGCCGAGCGCCGTCAGGTAGTTCGTGAGCGCATCGAACCACACGTACATCACGTGATCCGGATCGTCGGGTACTGGAACGCCCCACTTGAAGGACGTCCGGCTGATGCTCAGATCCTGGAGCCCCGACTCGACGAAGGTGCGGACCTCGTTGAACCTGAACTCGGGCTGCACGAAGTCCGGATGGTCCCGGTAGAAGTCGAGCAGCCGCTGCTGGTAGCGGGACAACCGGAAGTAGTAGCTCTTTTCCTTGAGCCTCTCGACCTTGCCGCCGCAGGTCGGGCAGCAGCCATCGACCAGCTGCGCCTCGGGCACGAAGATCTCGTCGATCGTGCAATACCAGCCTTCGTACTCGCCCTTGTAGATGTCGCCCGCCCGGGCGACGCGCCTCCAGATCTCCTGCGCCGCCGCGTGATGGCGCGGCTCCGTCGTCCGGATGAAGTCGTCGTTGGAGATCCTCAGGTCGCGGCACATCTGCCGGAACGAGTCGGACACGCGGTCGGCGAAGGCCGGCGTGGCCAGGCCAGCCTTCTGCGCCGCGCGCTCGACTTTCTGTCCGTGTTCGTCGGTACCGGTCAGGAAGAACACCTCGCCGCCCATGAGGCGACGCGAGCGCGCGATGGCATCGGCCAGCATCGTCGTGTATGCGTGGCCGATATGAGGTTGGGCGTTGATGTAATAGATCGGTGTGGTGATGAAGGACGCGCTCATATCCCCCGCTTCGGGCGATCCAGATAAGCCTTCATCGCGAGCGCCTGGACGTGCTTGGTCGGCAGGTTGTGCTCGGCCGCCAGCCGGGCGCAATCCTCGAACTCCGGCGCGGCGTTCAGCGGCTCCCCTCCTCTGCGGGCAACCTTGATCCTGATCACGCCCAGCTCGGTCTCAACCGGAATCGTCTCCCGATCGAGGCAGTCACGCATCGTCTCGCGGTGGCGGACGCCGATCGTCGTCGTTTCCCGGAAGATGACCGATGTCAGACGATCCTTGAGCGCCGGCGGGGCGATCACGGTCAGCAGCGTCCCGGGTCGGTTCTTCTTCATCTGGATCGGCGTGTAGAACACGTCGAGCGCGCCCGCCTCCATCAGGCGATCCATCGCGACGCCGAAGATCTGCGGATTCATGTCGTCGATCTCGGCCTCGATCACGACGACCGAGTGGCTCGAGACGGCTGCGTCCGATTCGCCGACCAGGACGCGCAGGACGTTGGGTGACCGCGGGAAGTCCCGGGTCCCGGCGCCGTAGCCGATCGCTGACACGCGCATGGCCGGAATGGGGCCGAACTCGCTGGCGTAGCCGGTGACGAGCAGGGCGCCGGTCGGCGTCACCAGTTCGGCAGCCTGGGTTCCTGCATACACGGGCACGCCGCGCAGGAGGCGCATCGTGGCGGGCGCGGGAACCGGATACAAACCGTGCGAAGACGCGATGGTGCCGCTGCCGATATTCAACGGCGACGACACGACCCGCTCGACGCCGAGCTGTTCCATCGCGAAGACGGTGCCGACGATGTCGATGATGGAGTCGGTCGCGCCCACCTCGTGCAGGTGGACCCGGTCGAGCGTCGTGCCGTGAATCTCGGCTTCGGCTTCCCCAAGCACGTTGAACAGGTGCTTGGCTCGACTCTTTCCTGCCGCGCTCAGCTTGGACGCGTCGATGAGCCTGGCGATCTCGGTCAGCGTGCGGTGGACGTGGTAGTGGGGTTCATCACCATGGCGCGAGTCTGATTCATGCAGGTGCCCGTGCGAGCCTGACTCATGCCGGTGCGAATGCGATTCGTGTCCCTGCGCACTCGAGTCGTGTCGGTGCGGGTGGTCGTGCACGTCGGCGTGCCCCAGGTGACGGGCGTCGGCATGGTCCAGCGGGAGCGCCTCGCCGCGAACGTTGAACTTCGTCGCGCTGATGCCGGCGCGTGTCACGCGCTCAGTCCAGACCGCATCGGGAGCGATCGCCAGGTCGCCAAGCGCGCGGCGCAGGTCTTCGAGTGTGACGCCGGCGTCGATGAGCGCACCCAGAACCATGTCGCCGGACGCGCCAGAGAAGCAGTCGAAGTAGAGTGTCTTCAAGACTTCCAATCTTATAGCAGTCGTACGACGGGCGATCGCGCTCAGGCCGGCATCTGTCCAGCCTCGACCAGCGAGTAGTACCGGCGGTCGGCCAGGATCAGGTGATCGACGACGTCGATCCCCATCACCTTGCCGGCGCCAACCATCCTGGCCGTCAGCACGAAATCGTCGCGGCTCGGCGTGGGGTCGCCGGACGGGTGGTTGTGGAACAAGACGATCGCCGCGGCCGCCGCGGCGGCGGCCTCCCTGAACACTTCGCGAGGGTGCACGACCGTGACATCGATCGATCCGCCCGCGACCAGCTTCACCCGGATCAGCCGGCTCTTGCTGTCGAGCATCACGAGCCCGAAATGCTCGATCGCGCCCGAACCGTACAGGGGAAGCAGATACGCCGCCAGCCGGTCCGGCGATCCGAGATCGGGCCGATCGACGTCGCCGCGCACCAGCGTCCGGCGGCCCATCTCGACCGCGGCGAGCACCTGCGCCGCCCGCACCCTGCCGACGCCGGTGACGCGGCGCAGCTCGTCCACGGTAACGCGCGTCAGTCCGTGCAAGCCGCCCACGTGCTCGAGGAGGCGATTGGCGACCTGCAGCGCATTTCGCCCGCGCGAGCCGCTGCCGAGAACGAGCGCGACCAGCTCGTTGTCACCGAGCGCCGCGAGTCCGAGTCGCTCCAGCTTCTCGCGCGGACGGTCGTGAGGTGCGACACCCTTCATCTATACTCAATCCTTCATGTCTCTCTCGACGTGGCGAGCCGGCGGCGCCGGACTCGTCGTCGCGCTGCTTGCGGTTTCGTGCGCCGCGCCCCCGATCAAGGAGCTCGATCAGGCCCGGAACGCCATCACTACGGCCCGGGACGCGGGCGCCGAACGCTTCGCCCCTGACGAGATCGCCGCGGCCGACCGCGAGCTCAAGCTGGCGAGCCAGGCGGTTGACGCGCGTGACTACCGCCTGGCTCTCAACCATGCTCTCGAAAGCCGCGAACAGGCCGAGGCCGCCGCCAAGTCGTCCACCGACACTCGAACCCGGCTCCGTCAGGATGGCGAACGGTCGATCGAAGAGTCGAGGGCCTTGATCGCCAGCACCAAAGCGCGCCTCGACGGGCCCAAGGCCGCGCAGATCCCCCGCCGCACCCGCCAGGCCGCACGGCAGACGTTGACCGACCTCGAAAACGCATTGCAAGAAGCGGACGCAGCCCTGCGGAAAGAGGACTTCAAGGCCGCGGAACGCACGTTGGCCTCGGTGAAACAGCGTCTGGCGCGGGTCGTCGCCTCGCTTCCGAAGGAGCCGACTGCGCAATCTTCGCGACGCAGTGGATAGCCTGGGTACGGAAAAACTGCTACGCCCGCAGCCGGCTCCTGGTCCGCTACATCGATCTGAAGGCGCGCCTAGAAGATCACCGGCCCGAGCAGGAGTACCAGACTGATGATCACGACGAAGCCGACCAGGTCGAGCATGATGCCGTAGCGCATCATGGCCGTGATCGGCACGAACCCGGAGCTGTAAACGATCGCGTTCGGCGGAGTGGAAACGGGCATCATGAACCCCATGCTCGCGCCCAGGGTGGCACCGAGCACGGGCTCGATGGGGCGGACGCCCGCCACCTGCGAGACGGCGATGGCCACCGGCACGATCATGTTTGCGGCTGCCGTGTTCGAGGTCGCCTCCGACAGCACGATCGCCGTCGCCGTGAAGAGAATCGTCAGCGCCACCGTGCCGTGCGACGGCAGCCAGGCGGTGATGCCGCGGCCCATCGCCTCGGCCAGGCCGGTTGAAAACGCGAGCCCGCCCATCGCGAGCCCGCCGCCGTACAGAAGCACGATGCCCCAGTCGATCCGGAGTGCTTCATCCCAGGTCAACGTGAATCGCTTGCCCCGCCAGTCGATCGGGATGACAAACAGGAGCAGCGCACCGACGAGCGCCGCGATGCTCTCGGGAACCGCGTCGGCGAAGGCGCGCGCGAACGGCGTTTCGTCGAGACGGGCGAGCGCCAGCAGCCCCGGCAGCACCCACAGGACGACGGTGATGCCGAAGGCCACCAGAACGTTGATCTGTCCCCTCGACAGCCGGCCCAGCTTGTCCAGCTCGTCGCGCAGGAGCCGGGCGCTCTCCTCGCCCAGGCGCACGTTCCTGGCTCCTGCGAAATAGAACTGCGCCGCCACGAACGCGAACATCAGGACGGCCGCCGGCACGCCGATCGCCATCCATTGAAAGAACGTGATGTGCACGTTGGCCTCACGCTCCAGCATTCCAATGCCAATCAGGTTGGGCGGGGTGCCGACCGGGGTGCCGAGTCCCCCGGTCGAGGCCGCAAACGACGTGATGAGCATGACGACGAGTCCGAACTGCCTGGCGCCGCTCGCCCCGGCACGGGCCAGGTGCGCGACGATCGACAGACCGATCGGGAACATCATGGCCGTTGTCGCCGTGTTGCTCATCCACATGGAGATCAGCATGGCCACGGCGCCGTAGACCAGCAGCACCCGTGGTGCGCTCGTGCCAATCCACTTCCACGAAAGCGCCGTGTAGGCGATCCGGCGGTCGACGCCGTGCACGAACATTGCCTCGGCAAGCATGAAGCCGCCGATGAACAGGAAGATGACCGGATCGGCAAAGGCGGCAAAGGCGGTGCGGACCGGCGCCACACCGAACAGAACAGCCAGCACCGGGCCGAGCAGCGCGGTGACGGCCAGCGGCAGCGCCTCCGTGACCCAGAGCACGACCATCATCGCGAGAATCGCTGCGAGCCGATGGGCCGGCAGCGGCACCGGCAGCGGAGCCGCGAGCATCGCCAGGAGCACCAGGGGGCCGAGCCAGAGTCCGACGGCGCGCCGCCGCGCGTTGAAGCGCTCTTCGGCGGGCGAGTAGGTCTCGACAGCGGCTACCGCGCCGTGGAATGTCCGCATCTACGAGCCCGTCCAGATCCCTTCGAAAAGAATCTCGGCCCATCCGGTCAGGTAGATCCCGTCGTCGAGCCACTCGACGCGCTGGGTCCCTCCAGGCGCGACGACGTCGAGAGACCGTGCCGCGCCGCCGTGCGCCGCGGCCGCAACAGCCGCGGCAGCCGACCCGGTACCGGAGGACGTCGTCGGACCCACGCCCCGTTCCCAAATCAGGATCCGGATGCGATCGCGCGCCTCGATCTCGGCGAACTCGACGTTGGTTCCAGCGGCAAACATCGGATGCGTGGAGAGCGCCGGTCCAAGCCGGTTGAACCGGGCCTGATCGGGCAGCGGTCCGAGCACGACGCACTGCGGGTTGCCCACTTCGAGGACCGACGCCGTGATCTGCTCGCCGGAGACCTCGATGGTCGCGCGGCGCGGGCCCGTCGGATGACCCAGGGCCGCGCGGAACGTGTACCGCTCTCCGTCGCGAGCCAGCAGCTTCAGCATCTTGAGGCCTGCGTCCGTGTCGATCGTGACGATGCCGCCGGGGGGAACAGCCTGCACGTGCGCGACGAGCGCGGCCAGGCACCGCAACCCGTTCCCCGAGAGCTCGGACGGGCTCCCATCGGCATTGAGGAGCGTCATGCCCGCGCCGCCGTCGCGAAGCGTGTAGATCAGGACGCCGTCGGCGCCGATGCCGTGGTGCCGGTGGCACATCGCGCGCGCCAGCGCCGGACGATCGCTCCCGGCATCGCCGGCGGGCACGCACAGGAAGTCATTGCCGTAGGCGTGAGCCTTCGTGACGCGAGCCTGCGGCATCAGGGGATCTGGAACGCGTTGAAGACGTAGGTGAACCCGCCAGCGAACCCGACGCTCGGATCCGTGGAGGTGAGGCCGAAGAACACCGCGGCGTCCGCCCGCCAGCTGCTGATCGTGTAGCGGGCGCCGATGCGCGCGGTTCCCCTCGACTCCGTGCCGGGCGGTGTCGAGGCGCCCTGGGTGCTGATTCGGCCGTTGAGCTCTCCGACGATCTCCGCCGCGTCGGTCAGGGCGCGCGCGAACGACGCGCCGTAGGTCACGACATCGTTCTGCCGGTCCCCACGCGTCGGGTCTCCCAGGATCCCGAGGCCGATGTTGCCGACGAACCTGACCGACCGCACGGTCTTGGCGCCGATCACGCTGGCGTAGAAGTCCGTCGTATCCAGGCCGAGGCCGCTCTCGTTCGACGAGTTCGGCAGTTTTGTGGCAAAGCGCAAGCCGAACGCCGGGCGGCCCTCTGTTTCCTGCGCAATCCGGATCTTGGTGGCAATCACGAAGTCCTCGACGCTCGATGTTCCGTCACCGGTCGCGGTCACCATGTCGGACAACGGTGCCGGGTTGCGCGTCGTGATACTGAGGTGGTTGAAGAAGCCTCCGTCGATCTGCAGCTCGGCGATCGAGCTCAGGCCCACGCTCACGCCGATCAGCGGGCCACGAAACAGATGGCCGTCGAGCCCGGACACGGGATAGTTCACGTCGCGGCCGTAGTCGAGCCCGCCCTCGACGAGGATGCGGCCCGCGCCAATCGGTTCGGGATCCTCGGTGAGGAGCGGCCGCTGCTGGCCGAACGCCGGCGCCTGACCGAGCAGCAGGGCTGCCGCGAAGATGCACGCACGTTTCATCAGGACTGCCGCCTGCTGTCGAGGAGGATGGTGACCGGGCCGTCGTTGACGAGCTCCACCTGCATCATCGCGCGGAATTCGCCCGTCGAGACCGTCAGACCGGCTGCGCGCAATTCTCTCACGAGTGCCTCGTAGTGCGCGCGTGCGAGCTCAGGCGATCCCGCGGCATCGAACGACGGCCGTCGTCCCTTGCGCATGTCGCCGTAGAGCGTGAACTGCGAGACGACCAGCACCGACCCGCCGATATCGGCGACGGATCGATCCATCGGCTTTCCGTCTTCACTCTCGAAGATGCGGGCATCGCGGATCTTGCCGGCCAGATACGTCACGTCCTCGTCCGTATCGTCGCGGCCGACGCCCACGAGCACCAGCAGCCCGCGCCCGATCTCGCCGACGACCCGGTCGCCGACGCAGACCCGCGCCGAGGTGACGCGCTGAATGACTGCTCTCATGCCGGTAGCCTGCAGCCCCGTGGACCGAGGACTGCCGTTCAGTGCTGTATTTGAATCACGCTGGGGGATCGAGCCTCGTCCTCGAGTCGCAGCGCGGCGCTGTCCCGCAGTTCGCCGCTGGGGTTGAGGCGAGTGTCGAGCAGATGCCGGGGCATCACGTTGCCGAGCGCCTTCACCATCGACTGTTTCACGCCGGAATGCTCGCGCTCGAGGTCGAGGATCAGGCGCTTCACGCGCTGACGCTGCAGGCTGAGGTCGCCGCAGGCCGGACAACAACAGCCGATGATCGGGAGCCCCACTTCCTTGCAGTAGAGACGCGCCTCGTCTTCGCCGACGTACACGAGCGGCCGGATGACGACGTGCTCGCCGTTGTCGGAGACGAGCCGGGCGGGCATCGCCTTGAGCGCGCCGGCGAAGAAGAGATTCAGCAGCAGCGTCTCGACGAAGTCGTCGAGGTGATGGCCGAGAGCGATCTTGGTGGCGCCGACCTCGGTGGCGATCCGGTACAGCACGCCGCGCCGGAGCCTGGCGCACAGCGAGCAGGGTGTCGCATTGGCCTCGAGAAGGTCGTCCATCACCTCGCCAATAGAGGTGTGCTCGATCCGGTATTCCCAGCCGCGCTCCTCGCACGCGCTCGCAATCGCGCCGTGCTTGAAGTCCTTGTA
>DASTDQ010000353.1:0-4204 GCA_035710305.1 Vicinamibacterales bacterium
GCGGCGAACGCGACGGGCGGAAGCTGATAGAGGACGACGCGCCCCGTCTGTCCGATGAGCTCGTGAAGGGCCGCCATCCGATCTTCATCAGGGCGCCCGGAAGCGCCCGCGACATCGCGGGGTATTCGCGCAACGACTCCGAGATCCAGCAGGCTGAGATAGACGACCACTTGCGTGCCGAGCAGCCACAGGCCGTAGTCGTACGATCCGAGCTGCCCGAGCAGGTACGGCGTGAGCCACAGTCCGACAAGGATCGTGCCGGCGGTATGCAGGTAGCCCAGCCCGAGCCCTCGGAGCAGACGCTGGACTCGCCCGCTACGCACGGAGGAACCTCGTCGCGCCCGCGAGGGCGCCGGTCACCGCCCAGAACTGGATGCCGAGCTGTGTGTTGAACACGGCCCCCGTGAGGCACAGCGTCACGATGGCGAGCTGGACGCACAACAGGACGGTCGCGACATCCTGCACGCTCACCGACGATGCGCTCACAGCCATCCGGTAGGTGTAATGGAGAGCGGTGGCGAGGGCGCCGGCGTACAGCACGAGGAGAGGCAGACCGCCGTCGAGCAACCAGCCCGTGGGTTGGACCTCCACGTGAATCGGCGGGGCTTGCCACATCGTGGAATCACCGAACAGGACCTGCATCATGCCCCATCGGCCCAGACCCGCACCGAGCGGAAACTCGTACAGCAACTCGGCCAGCGTGTAGCGCAGGAACGAGCCGCGGCTTTCGTCGAAGGTGTGGAGGACGCCCTCGTCGACGAGCCCGAGAAAGCGGTCCGCCACGGCGTCACCGCCGACCGACACCGCCCAGACGTACGCGCCCGCAAGCAGACCTATGCCGGCCACGACGCCGAAGGCGCCTTCGCCGGCCCTCCCCTGCCGGACACGCAGAAGCGCGGACACGCCGACGCTGGCCGCCGCAAGCAGTGACAGCGCACGCACGTGCGTCAGAAACAGCACCGTCATGCCGACGGCGCCGCCTGCAAGGCAGATCGCTGTGACGGGCCACGTCCGCTGCCGCTGAACAGCCAGGGTCAAGCCCAGAATCACCGACATCATGCCGGCGACGGAGGCGCCGCCAGGGCTGTCGCTGAGGCCCGGGGGACGGATGATCGCACGGCCGTCCGCGCCCACGTACGTGAGTGAGCTGACGATGTCCGGGTTCAGCGCCTGTGCGAGCGTGTTGAACTCGGGGGGCAGAAATACAGCGGGAAGGTAGACCTGCAGGATGCCCACGGTCGAGCCGAGGAGGCTCGACCCGAAGAGCACCCATACGAGCGTCTCGAGGCGCGCCTCGTTGCGAACGGCGCGAACCATCCAGAACGCGGGCGCTGCAATACAGATCTGAAAAACGATCTGACCGACGCCGGCGACCAGGTGCGTCGTGGACTGAAGGAGATTCAGCGTCAGGAGCGCGAAGCATGCAAACAGCCACTTCGCGCTCGTCGGAATCGGTTCACCCGTGGCTCGCCGGAAGTAGTACACAAGCGCGGCGCCGCTGAGGACGTACGGCAGCGCCCGGATATAGACGCGATAGCCCTGCGCCCCCGGCAGGAACAGCACGGCACCCCACAACAGCTGGATGGCGATGAACAACTCCGGCCAGCCCCAGCGCTCGCGAGCGACCTGCGTCACACCTGGCGCCTCGGCTCGAACACCGAGGAGGGGCGCGGCGCTATACGGAGGCGACTGAACCTGCATGGACCTGAGCGAGCTCGAAGAGAAGACCCTCGTAGCCGTCGAGCATCCGAGCCAGTGAGTACTGCTGCGACCGCTGCAGCCCGGCCTCGGTCAGCTCCGCGCGCCGTGCCCTGTCTGCGAGCAAGGCCGCCAAGGCGTCCGCGAAGTCGGAGTCGGCGGGCATGAGGCCGTACGTGCCATCCCCAAGGACCTCTTCGCTCCCCGGGTTCCTCGACGCCACGACGGGCGTCCCGCACGCCATCGCCTCGAGGTAGGGAAGGCCGAAGCCTTCGTACGTGCTTGGAGAGGCGTACACCCAGGCCTCGCGATAGAGCGCAGCCAGCTGCGTGTCGTCAACGCCCGTGACGTACGTGACGCCGGGACTCTCAGGCCCCGTGGAGCCGACCATCGTAAGTGTGGCCCCTGGATGACGCGCGCGCACGTGCATCGAGAAGGCGTCGAGCAGGAATCGACCCCGCTTGCGCCCGTCGAGCGTACCGACGAACAGGACGGATGGTTGCCGAGTACGCGACTCGGGCCAGGGTTTGAAGATCGCGCTGTCAACGCCGTGCGGGATCACCCGACGGACGAACGGATTGTCGCGCCTGGTGTTCTCGCTGACGGCCACGACGCCGTTCTGGCAGAGAGCCGTCAGGAGCTCCTGCAAATAGACGCCCGACTGGAGCACGAATCGTCCGATCGACGTTGCCGATCGCGCCTCGCCCGCGGCGCTGCCGTGCATCACCCGCAGTACGGGCTTACCGGTCAGCGGCGCCAGCAGGCTGTCGCCGTGCATGACAACGGCATCGAAGTCGCGGTAGTCCGGCAGGATCGCGAGCACGTTTCCGAGGTATCCCATCGTGACGCGGCGCCCGACCCAGGTGTTCACGAACCGTTTCCACGGCAGCGCGCTGACGTCGTACGCCGCGCCCTCTGGCCTGGGGTCGTGAGTGAACAACGTGACGTCGTGGCCGCGCCGCGCCAGGCCGTCGGCCAAAGTGTGGGCGGCGCGTTCGATCCCTCCACGCCGCTGGCTAGCCGTGGGGAGACCGTAGCTCACCATTGCCAGCCGGAGACGTCTGTTCACGGCGCTCAATCGCGTTGCGTTTCCCAGTCGTGAGTGGCCGCGGTCCGTGTCGCGGCCAGAGAGGCGAGCACGGCGTGGATTCTGCCCATCTGGCGGGGTACGTTGCAGAGCGATTCCGATCGGCGCTGCGCCTCGTCGCCCAAGCGGGTGTTGAGCGCTCGGTCGACGATGAGCCGATTGAGCGCACTGGAGAGAGCCGGGACGTCGCCGGGCGGTGTGAGCATGCCGCAGGATTGGTCGACTATCTCGCTGGCCCCGCCGATGCCGCTCGTGACGACGGGAAGACCCGCGTGCATGGCTTCGACGAACGTCAGCCCGAAGCCTTCGGGCTTCGTGTTGGGTTGGCAGTAGATGTTCGCGGCACGAAGAATCTGGATGACGTCGTCGCGCTCGCCGACGAACCGAACGCGCTCGGAAATGCCCTGCTCGACCGCAAGCTGCTTCAGCGCGCGAAGATAGTCGGCCTCTTCGGGCCGTTGGACTCCTCCGACGATCCAGCACGTCCAGCCGGCCAGGCCACGCAGCCGCCCCAGTGCGGCAAGGAGCACGGAGTGCCCCTTGAATGACTCGAGTCGACTGACCTGCACGAGCACGACATCCCGCTCGGCAGTTCCGAACGCGTTTCGAATCGCCTGACGGTGTGCGCCGCTTTCAGACGCCTGCGGCCGCGACAACGGCAGATAGCAATGCTCGACCTGCGCGTGGGGCAGCCAACCGCGGACGAGTCCTGCGGTGAACTTGCTGTTGCAAATGGCCGCGTCTGGGGACGTGAGCCGGCACAGGCGTTCGAGCCAGTGGCGGCCGCGGCTCGCCATATGCACCCACAACACGACCGGCAGCCCGGCCGCGCGAATCGCCGATGCAAACAGCACGCACGTCCACGGCTGATGACAGACAACGACGTCGCACGGCTCGCGCTGCAGGAGGCTGCGCATCTCGCGCCTGGCCCGCAGCACGGTGCGTGGCCGGCTCAGGCTCGCGGGGCCCAGCAGGTGAGGCGCGCAATCGAGCGCCTTCAGCTCGGCGCTGATGCGGCCCTCGAAACAGAGCGCAAACCGGGGCTCCATGCCAGGGGCGACGTGCGCCTCGCGGGCGAGCGTCGTGAGAAGGGTTTCGACGCCCCCGTACATGTTGCCGCTGCTTACGTGAAGGACTCGCATCAGTTCGAGCCGGCGAGACTCCTGTAGACAGGGGTCAATTGGCCGGCCATGCGCGTTCGTGTGAAACAGCGCTCCGCCGTCGCCCGGCCGGCCGCGCCCAGCCGCTGCCGAAGACGGCAATCTCGCGCGAGTTCCCCGATGCGCGCGGCAAGCGCCGGCGCGTCGCCGGGAGGATGCGTCAGCGCGTTCGTTCCCGGCTCGGTGAACTCGATCGCACCGCCGGCCTGACTCACGATCACGGCCTTACCGCAGGCCATGGCCTCTGCAATCACCAGCC
>DASTDQ010000354.1:0-6557 GCA_035710305.1 Vicinamibacterales bacterium
CGGCTCGACCGCGCGCCGACTGAGTGTGCGAGCCTGAGCGACGGCCTCAGCTCTTCCACTGTGTCGACAGGCAGCGACCGCCTACCCCTGCGCACATTGCTGTACGAGGCGCGGCCACAGTTCACCGGTGGCCGGACCGGCGTCGCCGCTGTTGGAGGCATCTCAACGGCTATCCATCGGCACAGTCAAGATGTCGATGGCTCGCTGATCGCATAGACCACC
The DNA here is from genome assembly GCA_035710305.1 of Vicinamibacterales bacterium. GTDB lineage: Bacteria > Acidobacteriota > Vicinamibacteria > Vicinamibacterales > UBA2999 > Gp6-AA40. The sequence continues at coordinate 223 of DASTDQ010000354.1, forward strand.
CGGGCTGTGAAGCACACGTCAACGACGAGACGCGGGACTGGCAGGGCGTTCTCGCGTGTCGTCTGTGGCTCGCCGCCGGGATTCTGCGCAGGGGCGATGAAGCGGTAGCCGAGTCGAGGCACGGTCTCAACGGACGTCGGCCGGTCGCCTAACGCCATACGCAAGCGCCGTATTGCGGCGTTCAGGCTGTGCTCGAAATCCACGTGGGTGCCGTCGTTCCACAGGCGTCGCCGGAGCTCGTCGCGCGTGACCACACGTCTCGGGTGTTCGAGCATCAGGCGCAGGATCTCGAAAGGCTGCGCCTGCAGCCGAACGACCGTCGAGCCGTTTCTGAGCTCCCAGGGTGCACGTCGAGCTCGAACGCGCCAAAGCGCAGCAGTCCCATGGTGTCCATGTCAACCTCGGGCCAGGGACGTCCAGAGATGCTGCGCCGCATACGCGCGCCACGGACGCCAGCGTTCAGCGAGGCCGACGAGCTCCCGCGACGTGGGCCGTCTTCCATCGCGCCGCGCGATCGCTCGCTGCAATCCGACGTCGTCGGCAGGAAAGGCGTCGGGCTCGCGCAACTGCCGCATGGCGATATATTCCGCCGTCCAGTCGCCGACGCCGGCAAAGGCGCGAAGGCGCTTCACGCACGCGGCCGGTTCCTGGCTCGAACAGAGGATGCCCGGATCGCGGGCAACGGCGGAGGCGAGCGACGTCAGCGCACGCCCGCGCGTCATCGGCATGGCAAGCGTCGCAGGGTCGGCCAACGCAACACACTCGGGCCGGGGAAACACATGGCTCAAGCCGTCCACGGCGAGGCTGGGATCTCGCAGCTGTTCGCCGTACCTGGCAACGAGCTTCGCGGCAAGGCCCGCCGCCGCCCTCACGGTGATCTGCTGTCCGAGCACGGCGCGAACAACGAGCTCGAAGCCGTCCCATGCGCCGGGCACGCGAAGCCCCGGTCGCGCCGCCACCAGAGGCGCGAGGACCGAGTCCTCAGCCAGGTGCGCGTCGATGGCATGAGGGTCGGCGGCGAGGTCGAACAGGCGTCGAATCCGGGCGATGACAGCCGGTAGCGCCGACAAGCGGGGAAAGCGGATCGCCGCTTTGAGCGCGTGTCCCGCCGCGGCCTCGACGATGACCACGCCGTGGGTGCCTTCGATCTCGATCGTGCGTGCGTAGCGGCCGTCTGACACCGACTCGACTCCCGGAATCGCACGGTCTCTCAAGAACTCGAGCATGGCCGGCCAGTCGTACGGCGGCCGATAGCGAAGCAGGATGCTCACCTCTCCTTGAGGTCCAGCTGACGGTGTACCGCTCGTCCGTCGCAGCGACGTCGGCGAGCGCCGGTAGAGCCTCTGGAAGACCTCGTTGAAGCGCCGGATGCTGCCGAACCCGGACGCGAGCGCCACGTCGGCGATCGACAGCCTGGTTTCGCGTATCAGCTGGAGGGCCAGCAGCACGCGCCGCGTCTGCCGGACGGCAATGGGCGACGCGCCGACGTGTTCACGGAACAGGCGGCGCAACTGCCGCTCGCCTACACCAAGGCGGTCAGCCAGCTCACCGACTCCAGCCTCGTCCAGGGCGCCGTGCTCGATGAGAGACAACGCTCGAGAGACGGTGTTCGACGTGCCCCGCCAGGCGGCCAGTTCGGGAACCGTTTCGGGCCTGCACCGCAAGCACGGCCGGAAGCCCGCCTCTTGTGCCGCGGCCGCGGTGGGAAAGAACAGCATGTTCTCGCGCTTCGGCGTGCGCGCGGGGCAAATCGGACGGCAGTAGACGCCTGTGGTCTTCACGCCGGAAAACAGCCGGCCATCGAAGCGCGGATCGCGAGTGCAAAAAGCCCGGTAGCACGCGTCGATGTCGAGGTCCACGTTCAATCGTCCTCTTCTCCCGCCGACCGTGTCTGGCGGTTTTCGGACGTGTACAGCACGGTTCATTGTCCGCGTTTCCGCGCCTCCGCGGTTCGTACATGAAAACGGCCGGTCCAAAAGGACCGGCCGTTGCCGGTCCGGCTGCCGCCTTCGCGCCAGGCGCTTCGGCGGGCCAAGGAAGCCAGACGCGTACAAGAAGAGAGGCACGAAGACTCTGTGTCTCCGTGCCTCTAGCTTGCCCCGCCGTAGCCTTGGCGAAGGCGGGTGGTTCGTGACCGCTACTCGACGTCGCCGGCCGGCGGACGGCCCAGCATCGGCTCGTCGGTGTCGAACGCGTACTCGATCTCGCGATCCAGATCGAGCTCGTCCTCGGTCGGCTGCGGCGGCACCGGCGGCGGCGGCGGCTCGTCCGCCGGAATCCGCACGTGCCGATACCACTCGAAGCCCGTGCCCGCGGGGATGAGCCGCCCCATCGTCACGTTCTCCTTCAGCCCGCGCAGGTGGTCGATCTTCCCGGAGATCGACGCCTCGGTCAGCACCCTCGTCGTCTCCTGGAACGAGGCCGCCGAGATGAACGAGTCGGTCGAGAGGCTCGCCTTCGTGATCCCCAGCAGCAGCGGCTGCGCCGTCGCCGGCCGCCCCCCGGCCTGAATGCAGCGCTCGTTCTCCTCGAGGAACCGGAACTTGTCCGTCTGCTCGTCGATCAGGAACTCGGTGTCGCCCACGTCCTCGATCCGCACCCACCGCATCATCTGCCGCGAGATGACCTCGATGTGCTTGTCGTTGATGTTGACGCCCTGCAGCCGGTAGACCTCCTGGATCTCGTTCACCAGGTACTTCTGCAGCTCCTTCTCCCCCAGCACCCGCAGGATGTCGTGCGGGTTGCTCGGCCCGTCCATCAGCTGCTCGCCCGCGCGCACCCGCTCGCCCTCGTGCACGTTCACGTGCACGCCGCGCGGCAGCGCGTACTCCCGCGGCTCGCTCGTGTCGTCCGGGACGATGATCAGCTTGCGCTGCCCCTTCACGACGCCGCCGTCCTTGACGACGCCGTCGATCTCGGAGATGACCGCGGGATCCTTGGGCTTCCTCGCCTCGAACAGCTCCACCACGCGCGGCAGACCGCCCGTGATGTCCTTGGTCTTGGTGGTCTCGCGCGGGATCTTGGCGAGCACGTCGCCCGCCTCGACCGTCTCGCCGTCCTGCACCATCAGGTGCGCGTGCGACGGCATGTGGTACTTGCGGATCACCTTGCCCGTCTTGTCCTTGACCTCGATCGTCGGCTGCTTCTTCTCGTCCGGGGAGTCCACGATGATGAAGCGCGAGAGGCCGGTGACCTCGTCGACCTCTTCGTGGACGGTGACGCCCTCGACGATATCCTTGAAGCGGACGGTGCCCAGGTCCTCCGTGAGGATCGAAAACGTGTACGGATCCCACTCGACCAGCACCTGGCCCTGGTCGACCTTCTGCCCGTCCTTCACCTTCAGCCGCGCGCCGTAGACGATCGGATACCGCTCGCGGTCGCGCCCCTTCTCGTCCTTGATGACGAGCGAGCCGTTGCGGTTCATGACGATCAGCTGGCCGCCTTCCTTGTGGGTCTCGACGACAGCCAGCCCCTCGTAGTGGACCGAGCCGGCGTGCCGCGCGTCGAGCGTGTTCTGCTCCGAGATGCGCGAGGCCGTGCCGCCGATGTGGAACGTCCGCATCGTGAGCTGCGTGCCCGGCTCGCCGATCGACTGGGCCGCGATGACGCCGACGGCCTGTCCCAGCTCGACCAGCCGGCCGGTCGCCAGGTCGCGTCCGTAGCAACGGGCGCAGACGCCGCGCCGGGTGGCGCAGGTGAGCACCGACCGGATGCGGACCTTCTCGATGCCCGCTTCCTGCACCGCCGACGCCTTGTCTTCGTCGATCTCCTCGTTGACCTCGACGATGGTGCCGGCGCCGAACGGATCGACGATCTTCTCGAGCGTCACGCGGCCGACGATGCGGTCGCGCAGCGGCTCGATGATTTCGCCCGATTCGACGATGGCCCTCGCCTCGATGCCGTCGAGCGTGCCGCAGTCGAACTCCGAGATGATGACGTCCTGCGCCACGTCCACCAGCCGCCGGGTCAGGTACCCTGAGTCGGCCGTCTTCAGCGCCGTGTCGGCCAGTCCCTTGCGCGCGCCGTGCGTCGAGATGAAGTACTGCTGCACGGTCAGCCCTTCACGGAAGTTCGACGTGATCGGCGCCTCGATGATCTCGCCCGACGGCTTCGCCATCAGGCCGCGCATCCCGGCCAGCTGCCGGATCTGCTGCTTCGAGCCGCGCGCGCCCGAGTCGGCCATGATGTAGACCGGGTTGAAGCTCTTCCCGCTGAGATCCATGTCCTTCATCTCGCCGAACATCTCGTCGGCGATCTTCTCGGTCACCTCCGACCAGATGGCGATGATCTTGTTGTAGCGTTCGCCGTTGGTGATCGCGCCCTCGAGATACTGCTGCTCGACCTTGATCACCTCCCGGCGGGCGTTCTGGACCAGCTGCTGCTTGTTCCCCGGGATGATGAGATCGTCGATCCCGATCGACAGGCCCGACCGCGTGGCGTAGGTGAACCCGAGGTTCTTCAGCGAGTCGAGCATCTCCACGGTGCGCTCGAGCCCGAAGTCGAGATACGTCTTCTGGACGAGCTGCTGCAGCCCCTTCTTCTTGAGCAGGCCGTTGATGTACGGCATGCCTTTCGCGAGCTGCTCGTTGAGGAGCACGCGGCCAACCGTCGTGTTGATGATCTTCCCGCGGACCTCCTGGATATCCGTGTGGATCACGTCCTGGTCGTCGCGGGCGGTCGTCAAGTCCAGCAGCTGACCCGAGAAGCGGAGGCGGATGGGCGTCAGGGTCTCCAGCTCGCCCGCCTCGAGCGCCAGCATCACGTCTTCGGTGTTGCCGAACGCGCGCCCCTCCCCCTTCGCGCCGCTCTTGGCCTTGGTCAGGTAGTAGCAGCCGAGGACGATGTCCTGCGACGGCACGGCGATCGGCGCGCCGTTGGCCGGCGACAGCACGTTGTTCGAGGACATCATCAGCACCGACGCCTCGATCTGCGCCTCGGGCGACAGCGGGATGTGGACGGCCATCTGGTCGCCGTCGAAGTCGGCGTTGAACGCGGTGCAGACGAGCGGATGAATCCGGATCGCCTTCCCCTCGACGAGAACCGGCTCGAACGCCTGGATGCCCAGCCGGTGCAGCGTCGGCGCGCGGTTGAGCAGCACCGGGTGCTCGCGGATCACCTCTTCGAGGATGTCCCACACCTCGGGGCGCTGCTGCTCGACCATCTCGCGCGCCTGCTTGATCGTCGCGACCAGCTGCCGCTCCTCGAGCTTGTTGTAGATGAACGGCTTGAAGAGCTCCAGCGCCATCTTCTTCGGCAGGCCGCACTGGTGCAGCTTCAGCTCCGGCCCGACCACGATGACCGAGCGGCCCGAGTAGTCCACGCGCTTGCCGAGCAGGTTCTGGCGGAAGCGCCCCTGCTTGCCCTTGAGCGTGTCCGACAGCGACTTCAGCGGACGGTTGTTCGCGCCGCGCAGCACGCGCCCGCGCCGGCCGTTGTCGAAGAGCGCATCGACGGCTTCCTGCAGCATGCGCTTCTCGTTGCGGATGATGACGTCGGGCGCCTTCAGCTCCATCAGCTTCTTCAACCGGTTGTTCCGGTTGATGACGCGGCGATAGAGGTCGTTCAGGTCCGAGGTGGCGAACCGGCCGCCGTCGAGCGGGACGAGCGGGCGGAGCTCCGGCGGAATGACCGGGATGACGTCGAGGATCATCCAGTTCGGCTGGTTGGTGGACTTGCGGAAGCTGTCCACCACCTTGAGGCGCTTGGCGTACTTCAGCTTCTTCTGGACCGAGTTCTCGCTGCGCATCCGGACGCGCAGCTCCTCGGCCAGCTTCTCGATGTTGACGCGGCGCAGCAGCTCCTTGATCGCCTCGGCGCCCATCTGCGCGCGGAACTTGGTGCCGAAGTCCTCGCGCGCCTTCCGGAACTGCTCCTCGTTGAGCAGCTGGTTCTGCTTCAGCTCCGCCTCGCCCGGATCGATGACGACGTACGCCTCGAAGTACAGGATCCGTTCGAGGTCGCGGAGCGAGATGTCGAGCAGGTGCCCGATGCGGCTCGGCAGCCCCTTGAAGAACCACACGTGGCTGACCGGCGTCGCCAGCGTGATGTGTCCCAGGCGCTCGCGGCGCACCTTGGCCTGCGTGACCTCGACGCCGCACTTGTCGCAGATCACGCCGCGGTGCTTCATGCGCTTGTATTTGCCGCAGAGGCACTCCCAGTCGGTGATCGGGCCGAAGATCTTCGCGCAGAACAGCCCGTCGCGCTCCGGCTTGAACGTCCGGTAGTTGATCGTCTCGGGCTTGGTCACCTCGCCGAAGGACCACGACAGGATCTTCTCGGGCGACGCGAGCGAGATGCGGATCGCGTCGAAGTCGGCGCGAAGGCTGGTCTTGTTG
>DASTDQ010000355.1:0-2594 GCA_035710305.1 Vicinamibacterales bacterium
GCGGACGTGGCTCGACACGGCCCAGCATCCGCACAGCGACGCGCTGCGGCTGACCATCCGCATGACGCGACCCGACTTCGACCATCTGACGTGGGACATCACGATGGAGGACCCGAAGTACTACCAGAAGCCGATCAGGAACTCGCGCACGTTCGTGCTGATGGAGAAGGGCCAGGAGCTCTTCGAGTATTCGTGCTCCGAGAACAACCGCTGCGAGGGCGGCAAGTGCGCCGAGGCTGACGTGCAGAAGGGCGCGAAGTAACTCCATCCTGCCGATGAACGTCACACGAGGCTCGGCGCTTGCGGCGGTCTGTCTGTGGCTAACCGCGCTCGGAATGGCCGCGCCCGATGCGGCGGCCCCTCGAGCACAGACGCCGGCGGTTGCCGTGGCCGATGCCGAGGGCGCGCGCGGCGTTGTCGCCCGCTACTGCACGACCTGCCACAACGAGCGCGCGAAGACGGGCGGCCTCGCGCTCGACGGCCTCGATCTCACGCGGGTGGCCGACCACCCGGACGTGTGGGAAGCCGTCGTCCGGAAAGTGCGGACCGGCGTGATGCCTCCGGCCGGCATGCCGCGCCCCGATCGCGCTGCCGCGTCGTCGCTGGCCTCGTGGCTCGAAGCGGAGCTCGATAGCGCCGCCCGCGCGCCGCGGCCCGGCCGCCCGCTGCTGCGGCGGCTCAATCGAGCCGAGTATGCCAACGTCGTTCGAGACCTGCTGTCGGTGGACGTGGACGTCGCCTCGCTTCTGCCCGCGGACGACTCCGCCTTCGGCTTCGACAACATCGGCGATCTGCTGACGGTGTCTCCCGCGCTCCTCGAGCGCTACCTCGATGCGGCCGATCGCGTCAGCGCCCTGGCGGTTGGCGATCCGTCGACGGCGCTCGGATCGGAGACCTACCACGTGCGCGGGGATCAGTCGCAGAGCCAGCACCTGGACGGCCTTCCGCTCGGAACCGTCGGCGGCCTGACGGTTCGTCACACGTTCCCTCTCGATGCCGAGTACGAGTTCACGCTCTCGCTGTTCAGGACGAACCTCGAAGCCATCCGCGGGCTCGAGCACACGCACCAGATCGAGATTTCCGTTGACGGCGAGCGCATCTTCCTCGGAGAGATCGGCGGCAGCGCGGAGTCCGGGCAGACGGGAACGATCACCGAACGTTCCGACGCGACAGACGCGCGGCTGAAAGCCCGCGCGCCGGTGAAGGCCGGGCCTCGCGTGGTGGCCGCGACGTTCATCCGGAAGATGGCGGAGAACACGAATCGCCTGCGGCCGTTTCTTCGAAGCAATTCCGGCACGTACGATTCGACCGGACGGCCGCACATCGAAACGCTCACGGTCACGGGGCCGTTCAACGCAACCGGCCCGGGCGACACGCCGAGCCGGCGGCGCGTCTTCACGTGCCGTCCGTCGATGCCGGCGGAAGAAGAGGGATGTGCCAGGCGGATTCTCGCGACGCTTGCGCGGCGTGCGTACCGGCGGCCCCTGACCGAGACCGACCTGTCGCGCCTGCTGTCCTTCTACCGCGAGGGCCGAGGCAAGGGAACCTTCGACACGGGCATCCAGCTTGCGCTCCGGCGGCTGCTCGCAAGCCCGACGTTCGTCTTCCGGATCGAGGACGACCCGGCCGGCCTGGCGCCGGGCACACCGTTCGCCGTGAGCAACATCGAGCTCGCCTCGCGGCTGTCGTTCTTCCTGTGGAGCAGCATGCCCGACGACACGCTGATGGACGTGGCTGCGACCGGCCGCCTGCGTCAGCCCGAGGTGCTCGAGGGCCAGGTGCGCCGCATGCTCGCCGATCCGCGATCGGACGCGTTGGTCGAGAACTTCGCGGGACAGTGGCTCCACATCCGCAACCTCCGGAACATCGCGCCGAACTCCGACGAGTTCCCGGACTTCGACAACGACCTTCGCGACGCGTTCCGCCGCGAGACCGAGCTCTTCTTCGGCAGCGTCATGCGCGAGGATCGCAACGTCCTCGACCTGATGCGGGCCGACTACACGTTCGTCAACGAACGGCTGGCGAAGCACTACGGCATTCCCAACGTGTACGGCAGCCGTTTCCGCCGCGTGACGCTGGCCGACGAGTCGCGGCGCGGGCTGCTCGGCAAGGGCAGCATTCTGCTGGCCACCTCGCATGCCGATCGGACCGCGCCGGTCCTGCGGGGCAAGTGGATCATGGAGAACCTGCTCGGCTCGCCGCCGCCACCGCCGCCGGCGAACGTGCCGTTGCTCGAGCCGCAGCCTGGAACGAAGCCGAGAACCATGCGTGAGCGCATGGAAAGGCACCGGGCCGACCCGGCGTGCTCGAGCTGTCACAGGTCGATGGACGCGCTCGGCTTCACGATGGAGAATTTCAACGCCGTGGGCGCGTGGCGGACGCGCGAAGCCGGGGCCCCGATCGACGCCTCCGGCACGAACACCGACGGCACGCCGGTCAACGGCGTCGTCGAACTGCGACACGCGCTGCTCGAGCAGCCCGAGATCTTCGTCGGCACGCTGACGGAGAAGATGCTGACCTACGGCCTCGGCCGGGGACTCCAGCACTACGACATGCCCGTCGTGCGCGCCATCGTCCGCGACGCCGCGCAGCGG
>DASTDQ010000356.1:0-3662 GCA_035710305.1 Vicinamibacterales bacterium
TCATTTTCGTTGCCGGCGCCGACGTCAGGGTGATGCGTTGATAGGCCTCGTAGGTCTTGTGACGCGCACGGAGGGGCCGCTCCGACGAGGGGTAGAGGTCCTCCACGTCGATGCGCGCACCCGGAAAGATCGACGCGAGCGCACGGGTCGCGGCCTCGTCCAGAGCCGTGCGCACAACGGCCTGCGTCGGGATCCACTCCCGCAGCGTCACGTCGCCACGCTCGAAGAGGAGGCGCAGCTCCTGACGGTCCATCCGGCCCGCTTGCGTGAAGCCATGGTAGAAGGTCACGGGCACGTCGCCGAAGCGAGCGGTGCAGTAGACCTGCTCCTCGATCCCCGATCCGGGGCGCAGCACCCGCCCTGCCGATTCGATGCTGCCCTCGCCGAGCCAGCCCGCGAACATGTCGAAGAAATGCACGCCGTGCTCGACGAAGATTCCGCCGCTCTTGGTCCGGTCCCAAAACCAGTGGTCCGGCCCGAGCCCTTCGTCGCTCGCGTAGTTCTCGAAGGTGCCGTGCAGCACGTCGCCGAGAAGCTCCGAGTCTATGAGCTCCTTGATCTGCCCGAAGAGCGGATTATAGCGCTGCATCAAGTTGGTGACGAGGAGGAGCCGCGTGTCTCGCGCGATGGACACGAGCTCGTCGGCGTGCTCGATCGTGACGGCCAGAGGCTTCTCCACGATGACGTGCTTACCGGCGCGCAGAGCGTCTCGCGCCTGCTGGTGGTGGAGAAACGGCGGAGTGGCGATGTAGACGAGCTGCACGTCGGGCATCGCGAACAGCGCCTCGGCGCGTTGGACGTCCGCAAGACCGAACCGCGCGGCGCAGGCGAGCGATGCTTCGCGATGCGTACCTGCGATGTACCGCAGCACGGCCCCCGGCACTTGAGCGAACTGCTGCGCGGCAAACATGGCGAAGCCGCCAAATCCGAGAATACCGATGCCAACCGGGTTCGCTGACATGAGATGCATCACCCTTCGGTGCCGTGTACCCGTCTGAAGCTCATTGCGGTGGCGAGATGACCTCGCCTCAGCTCCCGCCCACCTTGCGCGGCGTCCGCGGGCGAAAGGCGAAGCCACGAGTTGAGGTCGCCTTCCAGGGCTGTTGCGTCTGGTGCTTTGGCGCGCGGATGGGCGCCGAGGCGGCCGCCTCCGACGATCGAGCGGGCGCCTCGGCCGCGGTCCTGGCGCGCGCGGCCGCCGCTGCGGCATCATCCTTCTCGAGACAGCAGTGCTTGTATTTGCGGCCCGATCCGCAATGACAGGGCTCGTTTCGCCCCGGTCGTGCGCTGGTCGGAACAGTCATCGAAGGGAGTGTACTCCACCGGACCGGGGACGATCCGTTGACAACGACTAAGATGGCTTCATGCCCTTCGCGTCACTCAAGCTCCACCCGGCTCTTCTGAAGGCCGTTCGTGAACTCGGCTTCGTGCGGCCCACGCCGATCCAGGCCGATGCGATTCCTCCGGCGCTCGCCGGGCGCGACGTCCTCGCCTGCGCCATGACGGGGAGCGGGAAGACAGCCGCGTTCCTCCTGCCGATCGTCCACACCCTCATCGATCGCCCGCGACGGACGACGCGCGCGCTCGTGCTGACGCCGACGCGCGAGCTGGCCGCGCAGATTCTCGAGGACCTGAACGCGCTCGCGGTCCATACGCCGGTGACGGCGGCGGCCGTGTACGGCGGGGTCGGCATGGGACCGCAGGAGCATGCGTTCCGCAGCGGCGTGGACGTCATCATCGCCACACCCGGCCGGCTGCTCGATCACTTCCGCTCGGCGTATGCGAAGCTGGCCGGCATCGAGCACCTCGTTCTGGACGAAGCAGATCGCATGCTCGACATGGGCTTCCTGCCCGACATCCGCCGCGTGCTCCGCCACATTCCGGCGCGCCGCCAGACGATGTTCTTCAGCGCGACGATGCCGCCGCCCATCGGGAAGCTGGCGTCGGAGATGCTGAAGAATCCCGCGATGATCAATCAGCAGCGACAGGCCGCGCCCGCCGTCGGCATCGCGCAGGCGGTGTACCCGGTGCCGCAGGACCTGAAGGGCCCGCTTCTCGTCCAGCTCCTGGAGCGGAACATCCTGAAGGAAGCGCTGGTGTTCACGCGCACCAAGCACCGCGCGAACCGGCTGGCGGACCTGCTGGTGCAGCATCGCCTCAACGCGGCGCGCATCCATGGCAACCGGTCGCAGGCGCAGCGGACCGAAGCGCTCGCGGGCTTCAAGAGCGGGAAGTACCGCGTGCTGGTGGCCACCGATATCGCGGCCCGCGGCATCGACGTCGAGGCGCTCAGCCACGTCCTCAATTTCGACGTGCCCGCGGTGCCCGAGGATTACATCCATCGTGTGGGCCGCACCGGACGCGCCGAGCTCACGGGCGATGCATTCACATTCGTGGCCCCGGACGAGGAGGGCGACCTGAGGGCGATCGAGCGCGCGATCGGAAAGACCCTGCCGCGCGTCACGCTTCCCGATTTCGACTACCGCGCCAGGCCGCACACGCGGCTCGAGATTCCACTGGGCGAGCGCATCGCGGCGATACGGAGGCGGAAGGCCGAGGAACGTGCGCGCGGGAAGGCGAAAGCGCAGCGGCCGGCGGCACACGGACACGGCCACGTTGCCGTGCCCGCGCGCATGTCGCGTCCCCGCCGCGGCCCGAGACGCCGTCCGTTTTGACGACACCAGCGCCCTGACCCGAATGGCTCAGGTGGGGGGACTCTCCCAGTGGTGCGGGAAACTCCCCACGCCAAACCTGGTGCGCACGGAATTGTTTGAGAAATACGAGCATACCGACGCCGATCTGGCTCTCGTCGGCTGGCAGCGGAATTGCCCCACTCGCGCCCAGGTGGAGGACGCGATGTTACCAAGTAGCCGCACGCTGGATGGCTTCGCACGCGAGTCGAGGGCACATGACGGGCTGGACATCACGACGCTCGACGCCGGGGTCACACTCCTTGTGAGGACCCGGCACTCATCCTACCGACTCCGCGTCCTTGACGGCGCCCGGCGTCTGGTGCTGGCTGAGGGCGGGATCTTTCTCGAGCCAACCGTGGTGCACCTCTCGGGCGCCACGTTCGGCGGCAGCACGCTGAAGCTCGGCTGGATACTCGTCGGCCTTCGCGTGGAATTCGGTGTGGGCACCAAGCAGATCACCACGTCGCCAGTTCAGTCGGTCACCATAGAGAGCCCCTCGCCGATGGAGGTCCCCGACCAGCGCGCGGCCTGAGCCCTGGCGACTAGGTGATAGACTTCCCCTGCCAGCGCCTCGGAGCGGGGGAACGGGATGTCGAAACACCTCGTCCGCAGATATCTGCTGCGCTGGCGTTTCCTCGCCGTCGCTGGCGTGTCGGCCGCCTGTGCGGTCGTCGCTGTCGCCCAGCAAGCTCCGCCCCAGGATCAGCCTCGTCCGACGTTTCGCACGGAAGCCAATTACATCCGCGTAGACGCGTACGCCACGACGCGTGACGGCGCGGCGATTGGCGACCTGCGCCAGGAGGAGTTCCGCCTGCTCGAGGATGGCGCCCCTCAGAAGATAGATTCGTTCTCGCCGGTCGTCATCCAGGCCGGAGGGGCCCCGACGACGCGAACCGATCCCCGGTCTCCGGAAGAGAGCGCTCAAGCTGCCGCCGAGCCCGGCGCCCGGGTGTTCGTGATCTTCCTCGA
>DASTDQ010000357.1:0-2971 GCA_035710305.1 Vicinamibacterales bacterium
ATCCGAAGCCCGCGCCTGAAGGTCCTCCTCCTGGTGCTGGTCCTGGCTCTCCTGGTGCTGCTCCTGCCGCTGCGGCGGAATTCGGGTGCCCCGCAGCAGATTCACCTCAGCTGGGAGGGACCCTCTTCGGACCTCGTGACCGTCCTCTGGGCCACGAAGACCGTCTCCAGCCGGTCGCGCGCGCGGTTCGGATCGTCCCCGGCCCTGGAATCGGGATCCGTCGAGGCGCAGGCGATCCCCGGGCCGGTCCATTCCCGCCAGCACCTGCATCGGGCCGTGCTCGGTCCGCTCCTCGCGGGCGTGACCTACTTCTACCAGGTCGGGGACGATGCCACCGGCTGGTCCTCGCTGCTCCGGCTCACGACGGCGCCCCTTCCGGGAGCCGGGCTCACCTTCGTCGCCGCCGCCGACATGGGGCAGGGGAGAGCCGCCGTCGCCAACGTCGAGCGGATGGCCGAGGCGCACCCGGCGTTCGCGCTCCACCTGGGCGATCTGAGCTATGCCGAGGGGGACGCCGAGGACTGGGACACCTGGTTCCGGAAGATCGAGCCTTTGGCCTCCCTGGCGCCGTACATGACCGCCATCGGAAACCACGAGTACGAACAGGGCACCGGTCTGAGCGCCTATCTCGAGCGGCTGGCCCTGCCGAACAACGAGCGTTATTACAGTTTCGATTGCGGGCTGCTGCACGTCGTCGTGCTCGACAGCGGCGCGAGCTACGCGGCGCCTTCGACGGCCATGACGGAGTGGCTGGAAAACGATCTGAACGCCAGCGCCCGGGATCCCGAGCATCCCTGGATCGTGGTGGGATTCCACTTTCCGCCCTATTCCTCGGGAGAGTACGGCAGCTGGGAGGAGGGGCGCGCGGCCTGGTCGCCTCAGTTCGACCGGCACGGAGTGGCGCTGGTCCTCAGCGGGCACATGCATGCCTACGAAAGGTCCTGGCCCGTGGATGCCAGGGGCGCTGTCGCCCGGCGCGATTACCGGGATCCCGGGGCCCCGGTCTACGTCGTCACCGGCGGCGCCGGCCGGCACGGACGTCTGCACCAGTTCCCGGGGCCGGCACCCGACTGGTCCGCCTTCCGGGCCGTGGCCCAGCACACACTGCGCGTCACTGTCGACAAGACAAGGATGAGCATCATGGCGATCCGCCCGAACGGCGACGTGCTGGACTCCTTCTCCATCACCCGGGGCTCCTAGGAGCCTGTCCGAGTCATGGCATGGGCCGCGCGCGTGGGGCTTGCGAGTCCCAGGCGAGGCGCGAGGAGGAGGCGATGTGGTGGCATCGGTGACGACGAGCAACGAAGCCTGGGGCCGCAACCCCCATGCGCCCTGCGGGTTCGCCGCGAACGCGACCCATGCGATGACTCGGACAGGCTCCTAGGAGCCTGTCCGAGTAATCATCTTGCCATTGACAGTGAGCGGCCGATGTGGAGACTGGCCGCATGAAGACGTTCCGACCGTACGAACCGGATCAGATGCTGTTGCTGCCGCCGTCGCTGTCGGACTGGGTGCCGGAAGATCACGTGGCGCGGTTCGTGGGCGACTTGGTCGACAGCCTGGACCTGTCGGCGATCGAAGACACCTACGACGAGGAGCGGGGCTACCCGCCGTACCACCCGTGCATGATGACGAAGGTGCTGTTGTACGCCTACTGCACGGGGACCTACTCGTCGCGGCGGATGGCGGCGAAGCTTCACGACAGCGTGGCGTACCGGTTCCTGGCAGCGGGGAACCAGCCGGACTTCCGGACGATCAGCGAGTTCCGCAAGCGGCACGAGGAGGCGCTGTCGGGGCTGTTCGAGCAGGTGCTGGTGATCTGCCGGGAGTCGGGGCTGGTGAAGCTGGGCCGGGTGGCGGTGGACGGGACGAAGATCAAGGCCAACGCGTCGAAGCACAAGGCGATGAGCTACGGCCGGATGACGGAGAAGGAGGCGGCTCTCAAGAAGGAGATCAAGGAGATGTTCCGCCAGGCGGAGGCCATCGACCGGGAGGAGGACCGCCGGTACGGGCCGGACCGCCGCGGCGACGAGTTGCCGGAGGAGCTGGCACGGCGCGAGACACGGCTGAAGAAGATCCGCGAAGCGAAGGCGGCCCTGGAAGCGGCGGCGAAGAAGAAGGCTGCGGCGGAAGGCAAGGACCCTGAGCAGAGCAAGCCGGCCGCCAAGGACCAGCACAACTTCACCGACCCGGAGTCGAAGATCCAGAAGACCCGGGACGGGTTCATCCAGGGATACAACGCGCAGGTGGCAGTGGACGAGACATTCCAGGTGATCGTGGCGCAGCACGTGACGCCGATGGCGGCGGACGTGAACCAGTTGCAGCCGGCGGTGGACTCGATCGCGGCGGCGTTGAAAGTCCGACCGAAGGCGGTGCTGGCGGACGCGGGGTACTGTTCGGAGGAAAACATCCGGGCCCTGGAGACGAAAGGCGTCGAGCCGTTCATCGCGACCGGTCGGCAAAAGCACGGCAAGACGCGGCCGTCGCCGTGGGGGAGAGCGCCGAAGAATATGACGCTACGTCAGCGCATGGCGCGCAAGCTCCTGACGGCCCGCGGCCAGAAGGCCTACAGTCAGCGCAAGGTCATCGTGGAGCCGGTGTTCGGACAGATCAAGCAGGCACGACGGTTCCGGCAGTTCCTCAGGCGCGGGGTGCGGCGAGTGCGGCACGAGTGGTCGTTGGTGTGCACGGCCCACAACATCCTGAAGCTGCGGACTGCGTTGATGACAATATGAAGAGGACGAGGAGGGTCGGCGCGGGCATCGAAGGCCGCCGGCGGCATCGGAGCCGGCAGGAGACCGATCTCGATCGCGGTCAGCCCCATGTCGTCCACGGCGCGTCATACGCCCGCCCTCTCAAAGCGATCTTTGTTGGGCCCGTTACTCGGACGGGCTCCTAGCGGGACGTTCCGGCGTCCTCCCTGGCGACGTCCTCCACCCACGAAAGCGCCGCCATCATCGCCGGAAACCCG
>DASTDQ010000358.1:0-2208 GCA_035710305.1 Vicinamibacterales bacterium
CGCTCAGCCCGGACTCGGTGAAGAGCCGATCGTAGCGGGCCGCGTTGCGACGGCGCCCTTCGGTCCAGCCGTCCAGATGCGGGAGCTTGGCCGACACGATCGCGGCCTGGAGGGCGTCGAGACGGAAGTTGCCGCCGACAACGCGATGGTAGTACTTGGGCTTCGAGCCATGCGCCCGCAGGATGGCCAATGTGGCCGCGCGCGCGGGATCGTTGGTCACCACCATGCCTGCATCGCCGCCGGCGCCAAGGTTCTTCGATGGAAAGAACGAGAAGCATCCGTACTCCGCCATGGCCCCGCATCTGCGTCCGTCGAACTCGGCTCCGATCGCCTGGGCCGCATCCTCGATCACCACGACGTGACGCGCTTTGGCGACATCGAGAACAGTTCGCATATCGGCCGATTGACCGTACAGATGAACCGGAATGATCGCCTTCGTGCGCGGCGTGATCTTCGACGCAATCTGCTCTGCGGCAATGTTGTAGGCCACCGGTTCGATATCCACGAACACAGGCGTCGCGCCAAGTCTCGTGATGGCGCCGACGGTGGCAAAGAACGTGTACGGCGTCGTGATGACTTCGTCGCCGGGGCCGATACCTTCCGCCATCAGGCACGCCAACAGCGCATCGCTGCCCGAGGACATGCCGATGGCATGCGACGCACCGGAATATTGCGCGATGGCCTCTTCGCACTTCTGGACGAACGGGC
The DNA here is from genome assembly GCA_035710305.1 of Vicinamibacterales bacterium. Lineage (GTDB taxonomy): Bacteria > Acidobacteriota > Vicinamibacteria > Vicinamibacterales > UBA2999 > Gp6-AA40. Next base: position 709 of record DASTDQ010000358.1, read on the forward strand.
CCAGGATGAAATGCTGAGACTCCAGCACGTCGCGGACGGCGGCCTCGATCTCCGGGCGGATGGTCTCGTATTGCGCTTTCAAATCCAGCAAAGGCACCTTCATGACAGAACCGCCTCCGACTTGAACGTCCGATACATTTTCGTCCCCTTGCTGAGCGATGTTGGTAACGCGTCGTCCTCAGACAGATCCAGGCACACCAGCCTTCCCTGCTGGTTCAGTGTGTATCTGTAGCCGCTCTCAGGACACCGCATCACGCCGTCGGCATCGGGATCCGGCAGCCGATGGCCGTGACGGCTCATCCACCCCACATGGCGTCCCGGGTTCCCCATGACCAGCGCATAGTCCGGAACGTCCTTGGTCACGACGGCGCCGGCGGCGATGAAAGCGTACCGGCCTATCGTCGTGCCGCACACGATCGTCGCATTTGCCCCAATCGTGCAGCCGCGACGAAATACCGTCGTTTCGTAGAGGGAATGCCGATTCACCTGCGAGCGCGGATTCGTCACGTTCGTCAGCACGCACGACGGCCCGAGGAACACGTCGTCTTCGATCACCACACCCGAGTACACGGAGACGTTGTTCTGGATCTTGACGTTGTTCCCCACGACGACATTGCCGTCCACGTTGACGTTCTGCCCGATGACGCAGCCCCTGCCGATACGCGCCCCCTTCATGACATGGGCGAAATGCCAGATCTTCGTGCCCTCGCCGATGTCCGCGCCATCGTCGACATAGGCGGATTCGTGCGCGACATACGGCTTCTTCTCGGCTGGCCCCGTGGAGGCGGCGAGAGCGACCACGTTCCCCGTAAAGAGCGCCCGCTGGCACGCGTCGAGAATCCTCAGCACGCCAAGGCCCTCCCGGCCATCGGTCTCCGGCCGGGACCGGGTCTGCACCGCGTGGAGGAAATGCAGGCACTCCTGCCGCAAGGGCTCCGCGCCGTCGATGTCAACCGGCTGCCCCTCGGCCTTGACGGCGGTCGGCACACGGTTCTTCCATTCGACCTTATGGGGATACAGCACCAGCTTGTCGGTCGCGCCGTCGTCGAAGACCGCCATCTTTTCGGACCCGACCACGACCAGCCGCTGCTCTTTCACCGGGTGCAGCCAGCTGACGAAGATGTGGGCGCGGGCACCGCTTGCAAACTCGAACTGGCTGAGCGTGACGTCGTACACGCCGGGATTCAGGTACGCTCCGCCCTGTGCCGCGACGCGCACGGGGTTCTCGTTGAGCAACGCCAGAATCACCGAGATGTCGTGCGGTGCGAAGCTCCACAGAATGTTCTCTTCCGATCGGATCTTGCCGATGTTGAGCCGGTTCGAGTAGATGTAGTTGATCTTCCCGAGCGTTCCGTTCTGGACCATCTCCTTCAGGCGAATCACCGCCGGATGGTAGCGAAGGATGTGGCCGACCATCAGAATCCGACCGGCGTCATCGGCAAGCCGTGCGAGCGCCTCGCCTTGTGAGACTTCGGTCGACAGCGGCTTCTCGACGAACAC
>DASTDQ010000359.1:0-16293 GCA_035710305.1 Vicinamibacterales bacterium
GGTGTCCGATGTGACGTTCGGTACCGAAAAAACGCGAGGTGGCACCTGACCATCCACGGTTGGCGCGTACAGCATCGAGACTTGATCGAAGGCCGGCGCCAGTCGCGGGATGCCCTCTTCCGTGAAAAAGAGGATGTTGTATTGATGCCGATCGGTGTTTCCGATAAGTGCGCCAAACGCATCGAGCCACCGAAGTCGTCGCGCATCTTCATCGGTTAGACGCCCAGCTTCTCTGAGCGACGTCGCGGCACGAGACCAGGGGTCAGCGGCGTCGTCGTGAATAGCCGCAAGACTCAAGACGCCACGCCTTCCGCGTGCTCCCACACGGTCAAAACGCTCGCTCTCGAGAAACCAATGAGAAGGCGTTTCGAGAACGTTCGTGGGTGCAGCCGAGATCCCTCTCGAGCCGACAACGTCAAGCGCAACTCCCTCCAGGATGAGCAGATCACACCAACGCCGCGCAACGATGTCGGTCGCACCTCCGCGCGCAGCAAACTTGACGAGCACGTGCCGTCCGTCAACGAGCACACCAAACTTCGGCCGCTCGCCTCCCGCCGACGAACCTGGAGGACGTCCAGCGATTGTGTCGTTGGCCAGCGAAGGGTAATCGTTGCGTGTGACGGCGCCAGCTTTTAGCGCTTGCCACCGAGCAAAAGACTCCTCGCCGACGATGAGGTTCCCAGGCAGGTCCTCACCCCGACGTGACATCGCGAGCAGGATGTGATGATCAGACCAGTCGGTCAGTCGCAGCGGCAGCCGAAGGTCGGCATGAGTCGAGGCAAAGTGTCGCCCAAGGAATCCCGAAGGGCGAGCGTCGGCAAGCTCGATCGGAAGGCCGACTGAGACCCTGCCGGCCGGCATCCAAACCGACTGCCGCGCCGCAAGCGTCGTCAGTTCGCCTGCCGAGACTGCCGCGCCGGTGCCGGTGATTCGGAACAGTGGAAAGCGCGAACTGTCGAGATTGGGCCACTGTTGTCGCAGGGCATACTGCGTGGCGCGGCCGCGACCAATCCGGACGACATCCGGTCCAGCATCCCGCACCATCCGCATGAGCGTCGCGGGCGAAACGCCCAACCGCTCCCGGAGGTCAGCCGCATGGAGGACTCCACGGCCCAGCTCATCTGACACGCTCGGCATGAAATGATTATAGACGAGCACGATTGCCAAAGTATGGCCTAATTACGGCTTGTGTGCCTATGTACGAAACGATTATAGAAATGATTGAGGAGACGATTATCTAGGGCCGAACTGTATGATGAGCCCAGTTGCCATCCACCGCAGGCGCGAAGACAGCCAATGGATCACCGAGGCAAGGAAGCGACGCCTGAGCCTGCCTTCTGCTTCACTTCTTCAAACCAGTTCAGCACCACGTTGAGATGTGTCACCTGTGCCGCTTCCTGCTCGGCAGGCTCGAGCACCAGGAACCGCTGGCCATCAGGCGTCACGTCGTATGACTGACCACCGACCATGACGTAGGGTCCTTCGAACAGCAGGCGCGGCGCTTCAGGTGTGAACTCCGGTTTGAGATGAACCACGACCACCATCCACTTGTTCCCGTTTCGATAGAAGAGTTCCTTGCCGTCCCGCGACCAGATCACATGTTCGCCGCCCTGTGTTGAGACCTGCCACTCTCCGGGACCCGGTGGATATGGGCGCACGTAGACCTCGTACTGGCCGGATTCATCCGAGCCGTAGGCAATCCAGCGCCCGTCGGGAGAGAACTTGGGTCCGCCTTCCGTGAAGCGGGTGCGCAGGAACGGCTGCTCGGTCTGAGCCCCGTGCACGGTCTGCACCCAAAGATCCAGGCCGGTGCCTGGGGCCCGTCTCACGAATGCGACGAGGTCGCCCTTCGGCGAGAACGACCCCACTCCGCCTTCGTGGTCGCCCTTGAACATCCGTTCAGGTTCACTGCTGCCATCGGCCGCTACCCAGAACGGCGTCGCTCCGCCGCCCGTGCGTTCGATGAACACCACGCGCTTACCATCGGGTGTCCACTTCGGTTGAACGTTTCTCCCGCTCGACGTGAGGGGCGTCAGCGTACCGCGTTCCAGATCCTGAACCCAAATATCGTTGTTGGGGTCGCCGTCGCCGATTGCGATCGCCAGGCGTCGTCCGTCGGGCGAGAGGCTGAATGATCTGTACGACCGCGGCGGCATGCCAACGGGTTGGACCTTCCCCTGACGATCCACCCATACCGGCCTCGTCGCGTCGTTGGCGACCCCCGGGACGTAAATCAACGTGCCATCACGCGAAAAGACAGCCTGCGCCACTGGGCCCTCCGCTCTGACCCCGTCGAGGACCGCCGTCGCCGGCCCACTCACGGCCATCCGCTCGAGATCGAACGGCGCCGCCAGCAGCGCGCCCGCGCGCGCAAAAATCAGGTGGCCACTCGGCGCATAGCGCCCATCACTGCCGTTTTCGACCAGCCTGCGGTACTCGCCGGTTTCCAGCCAAAGCACCCCAACGTCACCCACATGTGAAACGATCGCCGCCTTCCCGCCAGGCAGCATGTGCGGCTGCCTCCAGGAACCACGATCATCCTTGACACCGACACGCTGGGGGACGCCACCGGTATCTCGGATCGTTGCTGGACGACGCCCCTCGTCGGCGGCAAAGACGATGGTTCCGTTGGTTCCCCAGCTGCCCCCGTGCGGATTGGGGGCGGCGCAGAGATCAATCGGGGCGCCGCCCGATGCAGCGACTTTCTTGAGCTTGTTGCCGGCGAAGAATCCGATCCACCGGCCATCAGGAGAGAAGAAGGGACCGAACGCGCCTTCCGTCCGGGGGATCGCCGCCGGCTCCAGCTGGTCCAACGCGCGCAGATAGAGCTGTGTGACGCCCTGGCGTTCCATCACATAGGCCAGGCGTGTCCCGTCCGGAGAGATCGCAATCGACACCTGCCCGAGTCCCAAAGGCATCGACGGTGCGCGCGCCAGCGGCTGTGCCTCGGGCAGCCCGATCAGGAGTCGGCTCACCATCTGTGTGGCCGCGGGGGTTGGACTCGCCGGACGCATCCAATTCCAGACGGCGACGACGATCGCGATCGCGGCGGCTGCAACCAGAGGCCAGAACGCCACGCGGGCGCGCTTCACGAGGACGGCAATCGGTCTCGCTGAATCGGCGTCCTCGATCTCAATCCTTGCATCGGCAATGTCGTGCAGCCGGCGGTCGGGATCCTTCTCGAGGCATCGGCGCAACAGCCTCACGACGCTCGCTGGAGTGTCGGCCGGCAGCAGGTTCCAATCCGGCGCGTCGCCGAGCACAGCGGCGAGGGTGTCCTGGATGGTCTCGCCGCGAAAGGCCTGTCGCCCGCTCAGGGTCTCGTAGAGGACGCAACCGAAGGCCCAGATGTCGGTGCGCTTGTCCATCGGCTTTCCGCGCGCATGTTCCGGGCTCATGTACGCCGCGGTGCCAAAGATCGCACCTGCGTGAGTCGTGGCCGGACTCGTGATTGTGGCCACCTCGGGAACGGCTGAACCGGAATCGGACGGGTTGAGCGCTTTCGCCAACCCGAAGTCCAGAATCTTCACCGCGCCGTCGGAGCGCACTTTGATGTTCGAGGGTTTCAAGTCGCGATGCATGACCCCTCGCTCGTGCGCCGCTTTCAACCCTTCAGCGATCTGTTTCGCGATTGACAGAGCCTCGTTTACCGGAATGGCCCCCTGGGCAATGCGACCGGCCAGCGTTGGTCCCTCGACCAGCTCCAACACGAGCGCCTGGACGCCATCAGCTTCCTCGAACCCGTAGATCGCCGCGATGTTCGGGTGGTTCAACGAGGCGAGAACGTGCGCTTCGCGCTTGAAACGGGCCAGGCGATCGGAATCAGAGGCGAAGGTTTCAGGCAGGACCTTGAGGGCCACGTCGCGATTGAGATTGGAATCACCTGCACGATAGACCTCACCCATGCCGCCCGCGCCGAGAAACTCGAGAACCTCATACGGACCGAGAGCATCGCCAGGGTCCAGAGCGCGCGGCGCCGAGTCGGGTATCGCGCTGGCGGACGAGCGGGCTGACGGTGCGAGGGGTTGAAGCGCCGGCCGAGCGATAAAGGTGCCCGCCTGCTCTATTGCTGCGAGCAGGGACTGTACCTCCGCTCGTAAGGCGCCGTCCTCGCCGCACGTCCGCAGAACAAACTCGACGCGCTCACCGGGCGCCCGATCGAGGGCAGCCTCGATCACTTCCTTGACGCGCGCCCAAGAGGGATTGGCCATTACGCCCGATCCTGTACTCGGCCGGTCGTCACTCGACGGTACAGCCATCCTCTCGCGATCTGCCATTCCCGCGTGACCGTTGATCGCGAGATCGCGAGGACCTCGGCGACCTCGCTCTCCGACAGACCGCCGAAATATCGGAGCTCCACGATCTTGCCTTGGCGGACGTCGATCGCCGTGAGCTCATCGAGCGCCTGGTCGAGCAGCAGCAGGTCGACGTCTGGAGGTCCGGCCGCGCCCACGCGTTCATCCAACATCACCTTCACCGCGGCACCGAAGCGCTTTCCGCGCCGGTGTCCTTTCGCGTGATCGACCAGGATGCGGCGCATCATCTGCGCCGCAATTCCGAAAAAGTGTGCGCGATTCTGCCAGAGGACGCGCTTCTGCCCGATCAAGCGCAGATATGCCTCGTGGACGAGTGCCGTCGGTTGAAGGGTGTGGTCCGCCCGTTCGCGGCGGAGATAGGCAGTCGCCTGCCGCCGCAGTTCCTTGTAGACCAGCGGCATCAGTGTGTCCCGCGCCTGAAGGTCGCCTTCGCCCCACGCGCGCAGCAATCCCGTGACCACACCGGCCTCAGGGGCGACGCGTCCCCCTTCTGCCAAAGCGTCCCGGTTCGGCGTTCGCACCCGTTCGGCCCCCATGACGCAATTGGCTCCGTCTTGTCGCGTTAGCTCTCGACTGGGATGGTGGCGTCGATTCTATCTCTGCCACCGGCTACAAGGTAGTGCCTGAGGAGGACGTGATGAAAGCGAGAGTGAGTGTCGCGATTGCCGCAGTCGTGCTGATCCTGACCGGCGCACCTGCCGGGTCACAAACGATAACGCCGATTGAATTCCCGGGGGCCGCGCAAACCAGGCCCAGCGGAATCAATCCTAGCGGGGAGATCACAGGCAACTACGTGAATCCTGACGGCAGTATTCATGGGTTCCTGCTCGACCGCAATGGATTCACGAGCATCGATGTTCCCGGCGCCATCCAAACGAATGCATCGGGAATCAACCCACAGGGAGACATCGTCGGCTTCTACATCCCCCCGGGGGGCAGGGGTCGCGGTTTTCTGTGGAGCCGAGGCACGTTCTACGACATTTTCTTTCCAGGGGCCTTCCTGACAAGTGCGCTGGGCATCAATGCCCAGGGAGATATCGTTGGCCAGTATAACGACGCGGCCGGCCCCCCACGGCACGGCTTTCTTCTGCGCAACAACAGTTTCGTGGCGATTGATTTTCCGGGCGCGGTCCGTTCGGTCACCGTGGACATCAACGAGCGTGGCGACATTGTTGGGACCTATGTCGATGCGGGCGGCAAGTCCTATATGTACCTGCTCTCGTCCGGTGTATTCACCACGATCGACTTTCCCGGAGCGCTGGGAACGAGCCCCGCGGGTGGTATCAACGCGAAGGGGGAAATTGTCGGGTCCTACCTAGGCACTGACCTCAAGACTCATGGCTTTCTTCTCAACGCGAGCGGCTTCAGCACAATCGATCTTCCTGAGACGATCGTGACCGACTTTACCCGCCCGATAGGAATCAACGCACAAGGGGACATCGTGGGTTTCTATCGCGATCTCGCCAACCTCGCCCACGGCTTTCTGATTCGTCGCTGACGGCCCACCTCTTGGGCTGTTAAGGAGACGTATGTCAGTTCGAGCCGATGTCGCTTGGCGGGCCCAAGGTTCTGGTGGGCAACCTTCGCCTGTAATCGAGTCGTGGCTTGCCATCCGAAGCTCGTTCGGATCTAAAGTAGGCCCACCTTCGCGCTTTGCGCTACGGTGGGCATCCTTCGCCGGTCGATTAGCTCGCTTGGCTTGCCATCCGAAGCTCGCCTGAAAGGCGAGCGAAGGATGGTGGACCTGACGGGAGTCGAACCCGTGACCTCCTGAATGCCATTCAGGCGCGCTCCCAACTGCGCTACAGGCCCATCGTTGGGTGCAGGTGTGAACCTCAATTGTAAGCCGGACCTGCGCGGTTTCCAATCCGGCCGCTCCAGTTTCAGAGCTGCGAGACGATCACCTTCACAATCTCGCCCTTGAAGTCGGTGGCGCCGGGCTTGTAGTCGTCGGACACCATGGTCTCGTTGTCCGAGCCGACATCCACACCCTCGTCCGCGGAGAACATGAAGGGCTGCGTCTGCTTGATGTGGCCCTCGGCAACCACCTGGCCGTCAACGCGCAGGATTGACTTGCCGCCTGTTCCGGGCTTCGCCGCGTCCGGCACGAACTCGTAGACGATCGTGTGTCTGCCCGCGGCGAGCGGCGACTTCGAGGCGACCTTCGTGTGCGTGAGGCCGAAGAAGTTGTAGTCGTGCACCACGCGGCCGGCTTTCATGTAGAGCGCCCAGCCGCCGAAGTACCCGGCCTGCGCGATGATGACGCCCTCGGTTTTGGAATCCGGCACCGTCACCTCCGCCGTCACGGAGTGGCGCACGCCCTTGACGTTGATGAAGGCGTTCTCCATGATGCCCGTCATGCCGTCGAACACGGTCATCGTCGTGCGCCCGCCGAGGAGGTCCGGCCGGCCCGCGATTTTGGGATCGAACCGCTCGGCGCGTCGATCGTCGATCGGCAGCACGTGGTTGCGCTCGGCCTCCTGCATGAACACGGCCTGCAGCTCCTTGAGCTTCGCCGGGTTCTTCGCAGCCAGGTCGTCGGCCTGGCTGAAGTCCGTGCCGACGTCGTACAGCTCCCACACGTCGTTTGCGAGCGGCGGGTTCTGGACCAGCAGCCACGGAATCGAATGGCGCGAAGCCGCGACCCAGCCCTCGTGATAAATGGCGCGGTTGCCGAACATCTCGAAGTACTGCGTTTTCCGCCGGTCCGCGGCCTTTGCGTCGTCCACCGTATACAGCATCGAGACGCCGTCCATCGGACGCTGCGCGACACCGTTGACCATCTTCGGTTCCGGCAGGCCCGCGGCCTCGAGCGCCGTCGGTGCCACGTCTATCACGTGATGGAACTGGCTCCGGATCTCGCCTTTCGCCTTGATGCGCGCCGGCCACTGCATCACCATGCCGTTTCGCGTGCCGCCGAAGTGGCTCGCGATCTGCTTGGTCCACTGGAACGGCGTGTTGCTTGCCCAGGCCCAGCCGATCGCGTAGTGCGGGAAGGTCGCCGGGCCTCCCCAGTCGTCAATGTGCCCCGCCATCTGATCGTAGGTGCCCACGATGCCATTCAGCGCCATCATCTCGTTGTACGCGCCCTCGGGTCCGCCCTCGGCGCTCGCGCCGTTGTCGCCGACGATGTAGAAGAAGAGCGTGTTGTCGAGCTCGCCGAGCGCCTCGAGCTGCGCGACGAGCCGCCCGACCTCATGATCCGTGTGCTCGGCGAAACCCGCAAAGGTTTCCATCTGGCGCTCGAAGAGCCGCTTCTGGTTGGCGCTCATACCGTCCCAGGCCGGAATCTCCTTGGGCCGCGGCGTCAGCTTCGCGTCGGCAGGGATAATGCCCATGGCTTTCTGACGCTCAAAGGTTTCCTCGCGGAGCGTGTCCCATCCGCCCGCGAACTTGCCCCTGTACTTGTCGATCCACTCCTTCGGCACGTGGTGCGGCGCGTGGGTCGCACCGGTCGCGAAGTACACGTAGAACGGCTTGTCTGGCGTCAGCGAATGCTGGGCGCTCACCCATGCGATCGCCTTGTTCGTCATGTCGGTCGTGAAGTGATAGTTCGGCGACATGTCGTGCTCGACGCGGGTGACGCCGTCGTAGATCGCTGGCGCCCACTGGTTGGTCTCGCCGCCGATGAAGCCGTAGAACTTGTCGAAACCGGAGCCGGTCGGCCAGCGGTCGTAGGGACCGGAGACGGACACCTCCCAGGGCAGCGTCTCGTGGTACTTCCCGAAGGCCGCCGTGCTGAAGCCGTTCATGCGCAGGATCTGCGCAAGCGGCGTCACGCTCTGCGGCCGGATGCCGGTATTCCCCGGGAACGCCGTGGCCAGCTCCATGATCGCGCCGGCGTTGTTCACGTGATGGTTGCGTCCGGTGAGGAGCGCCACGCGCGTCGGGCTGCAGAGCGCCGTCGTGTGGAAGCGGTTGTAGCGCAGCCCGCTGCCGGCCATCTTCTCCAGGGTCGGCATGTTGATCGGGCCACCAAAGGAGCTCGAGGACCCGAAGCCGATATCGTCGATCAGCACGATCACGACGTTTGGCGCGCCGTTTGGCGCCTTCACGTCGAAGCGGGGCGGTGCCGCGGCGTTGCGGGCGTCCAGTTCCTTGATTGCCGGAACAGCCGGTTCGTGAATGGGCAGGACCGTCCGGTCGAGTCCACCACCAGTCGCCGTTGTCGCCGGCGCCTCCGGACGAGTACAGGCACTCAAGAAGAAGGCAAGCGCCGCGAGCGCGAGGCCGACACCGTGGCAAGACTTGAGACTCATTGTTTCTCCGGCAAGCAAGCGTCAGTCGGTTGAGACGGAACGATCCATCTTGTGCCAACCGCAGGGCTTCGCGCGAGCTCGAGCCTTGAGTTTTGAGTTTTGAGTTTTGAGTCTTGAGTTGTCTACCTGGCGGTCTGCGCCGGCTGACGACGATGGGCCAGGTTGAGCCAGTCGGTCATATGGCTGGCGGCTTCTTCGGGAGTGGAGCCGTAGAATGGCATCAGCGCGGTCGCCATGCCGGCCGCGCGCCGCAGCTGCGCGCGCCATCGGCCGCCAACCGGCGTCACTTCAATCCGGTAGAGGCGGCCCGCGATGTCGTGCTCGAAGTGATAAGTGTTCACGGGGGGAAGCGCCGATTCTACGCGGGCGTCAAACGGGGTCAAGCGAAGCCCGGCGCGAAGCCCGCATCCACAGCGTCCGATAAACCGATCGTCGGCGGATTCCGACGAAAAAAAATGTCGGCTGTCAGCTTCTACACAGGTTTTGCACGGCTCGTGCACAACTTTTCCACAGTCAGCGCCAAGATAGGCCTCGATCTGCCCCCCCAGCCAGCGGATACAATGGCGCGTCTCAACGTTGTGTCTCGCTTTGTGAGAGTCTTCCTTGTGTCTCGCGCTGTAAGAGTCTTCATCGTCCTGGCGTGCCTGATCCTGCCGCAGCTGGTGTCGGCGGCGACCACCCCGACTCTCTTCCGGCTGTTCCTGCTCGACGGCAGCGTCCTGGTCAGCTACGGGGAGTTCGTCCGAATCGACGACAGCGTGCTCTTCTCGATGCCCATCGGCGGACCGTCCGACGCGCCTCGACTGCAGGTGGCGACGCTCCGGGCCGAGCTGGTGGACTGGCCGAGGACCGAGCGCTACGCCGCCTCCGTGCGCTATCAGCAGTACGCGCAGACGAGGGGCGAGGAAGACTACCAGCTGCTCAGCAACGAAGTCGCCGACGCGTTGAACGCAATCGCGGCGTCTCCCGATCGGCAGCAGGCGCTGATGATGGCCGAGCGCGTCCGGCAGCGCGTGGCCGAGTGGCCGCAGTCGCACTTCGGCTACCGCCACAACGACATTCGCGAGATCGTCTCCGTCCTCGACCAGGCCATCTCGAGCTTGAGGGCCGCTCCTGGAAACCGCTTCGAGCTCTCGTTTGTCGCGATGGCCGGGCCGCCCGACCTGGAGCCCGTGCTCGGCATGCCCAACGCGCGCCAGCAGCTCGACCAGGTGTTGCGCCTCGCGAAGGAAACGAAGACCCCTTCGGATCGCGTAGCGATGCTGCAAGCCGCGTTGATGATGATCCACGAGTCCGGCTCGTCGATTCCCGCCGCCGAGCAGGCCGCGCTTCGCAGGACGACCGAGCGGCTGATCCGCGTCGAGCTGGACGACGACCGCAATTACGCCAATCTGTCGCGGCGCATGATGACCGAGGCGACGTCTGCGGCCCGGCGCGCCGACCCGGCCGCTGTCGAGCGCCTCGCCGCGCGCGTTCCGAAGGAGGACGCCAAGCTGGGCCGGAAGCGTCCGCTGGTTGTGTCGGCGCTGCAGTCATCGATGCAGGCGCGGCTGGCCGATGCACGGCACCTCCGTCTGCTCACCGATCAATGGCAGCTGCGCCGGGTCACCTACCGGCAGTACCAGAGCTCGGTCGGCGCGGAGCTGCTGCAGCTCGTGAAGTCCACGCCGTCGCTCGAGGCGATTCGCAACCTGAACGGCCCCGAGACGGATCAGCTCATCGCCCTGCAGCACCGGTTCACCGGCGGCGCCGAACGTCTCGAGCGCATGCGCGCGCCGGAATACCTCCGTTCGATCCATGAGCAGCTGATCGGCGCGTGGCGTTTCGCGGAGAATGCCGCGAAAGCTCGGTTCCGCGCCGTGTCGGACGCCGACTCGGCGGCTGCGTGGGAGGCTTCGTCGTCAGCCGCGGGCGCCCTGCTCATGCTCACCCGCGTGCAGCAGGACATCAAGGCATTGCTGACGCCACCGAAATTGCAGTAGACCTCTGTCTCTGTCTCCAACACCCCGCACCACGCGTCTGATCCGCGTGCCGGATCTTCAGTCGTTTCGCGAGGCCGTGGTCGATCTCGCCATCGCCGGGCCGCCGCTCGACGCGCGGGACCGGATCGTCGTGGTCCCTACGCATGCCGCGGCCGCGCACCTGGTTCGCAGCATCGAAGACGAGGTTCTTCATCCGGGCCGGAGCGCCGTCGTCCTGCCCGACCTGGTCACCTCCCGCGAGCTGACGCTCCGGTTCAGCCAGCGTCTTCGCGAGCCGCCTCGGCTGTTGACGGACGCCGAACGGGAGGCACTCCTCGGCGTCGCCTGCCGCGCCGCCCGTGATCGCGGCGACGAGCCTCCGTTCCGCCTGCGGCCGGGTCTGATTGCGGCGATTCTTCACTTCTACGACGAGCTGCGGCGCCGCCAGAACGGCGTGGACGACTTCGAGCGCCGGGTACTCGACCTGCTCGAACCAGGGGCTGCCACCGATCGCGGCGCCGAGCGGCTCGTCCGTCAGACGCGCTTTCTCGTGGCCGCGTTCCGGGAGTTCGAGACACGCTCTCGCGATTACGGCGTCGACGAGCATGGTCTTCGCGAGCACACGACGGACACAGCATCCCCGCGCCCGTTCCGGCACGTGGTGCTCGCCGTCGCCGACGAGGCCTTCGATCCATACGGTCTTCATCCGGCCCACTGGGATTTCCTGACGCGCGTTCCCGGCCTGACGCGGCTCGATGTCGTGGTCACCGACGTCATGCTCGCGGGCGCTCTCCACGAGCGCATCCACCGCATGCTGCCCGGCATCGAAGAGGTTCGTTACCAACGGCGAGAACCGCCCGTGCGCCCCGCGCTCCTGGTTCCTCCGCGCGGCGGCCTCTTCCACGTCGCGCGCGACCGCGAGGAAGAGGTGGCCGCAGTCGCGAGGCGCGTCAAGGCGGATGTCCGGCAAGGCGCGCTCTCTTCTCCAGGCCGCGCGGCGCTCGTCGTTCGTCAGCGGCTGCCGTACGTCTACGTTGCACGCGAGGTCCTGCGCTCGGGCGGAGTGCCCTGCCAGATGTTCGACGCGCTGCCGCTGGCGGGCGAACCATATGCGGCCGCGCTCGACCTGGTCCTCACGTGCGTCGGCTCGGACTTCGCGCGCGTCCCCGCCGTGGCGCTGCTTCGATCGCCGCACTTCCGGTTCGCCACGGCCCATGACGCCTCGTTGCTCGATCGCGCGCTCGCCGAGGCAGGCTACCTGGGCGGCATCACGGCCCTCGAGCGTCTGCTCGATCGATGGCGCGCGGAGAGATCGCAGCCCGCTCTTCGAAGTGGAGAGCTGCTGCTCGAGGTGGCTCGTCAGCTGGTCCCGCTCAGATCCGGCGCGCCGGTGGCCGATCACCTTGGCGTGCTGCTCGCGTTTCTCGCGGCGCACGAAGCGCCGCCGGTGGCCGACGACGACCTGCGCGCCAGGCACCTTCGCGCCCGTGGCGCGATCGTGGCGACGCTTGGCGCCTTGCGCGACGGTTATGCCAGCATCGATTCGGCGCCCGTTCACGGCGATGAGGTCGCCGCCCTCGTGCGCCGCTGGATTGAAGCGCAGACCTTCGCGCCTCGCAGCGGCGAGTCGGGCGTGCATCTGGTCGACGGCGACAGCGCCCGTTTCGGGCGATTCGAATACGTTCACATCGCCGGTGTCGTGGACGGCGAGTGGCCCGATCGTCCGCGGCGAAGCATCTTCTATTCGCCGGCCGTCCTCAGGGAGCTGGGCTGGCCCTCCGAGCTGGACCGCCTGGCTGGCGCGCGTGGGGCGTTCGCGGAGTTGCTCGGGCTGCCGGCATTGCGGCTGTCGGTCTCCGCTTTTGCCCTCGAGGCCGATGCGCTCGTCAGCCCGTCTCCGTTGACGGATGAACTCGATCAGGCCGGGCTCGAGACCGTCGAAGAAGCCGCCTCGACCGATCGCATCTTCGAATACGAAGCGCTGTGTGGCGAGCCCGGGGACCCGGCGCTTCTCGCGCTCGAATCTCGTGACTGGACCGACCGCCGGTTCCGGCCGATCGATCTGCCACCCGGGAGGTTTCACGGCTTCACGATGCCTCCTCCGGCACGGCCGTACTCGCTCAGTGCGTTCGAACGCTACCAGGACTGTCCGTTCAAGTTCTTCGCGGCCGACGTGCTCGGCCTGAAGGAAGGGCCGGAAGACGAATCGACCCCGTCGCCGCGCGCGCGCGGCCGGTTCATTCACGAGGTGTTCGAACGCTTCTTCGAGGCCTGGGACAGCCGGGTCGGGGGAGCCATCACGACCGAACGTCTCGACCAGGCGCGGGCGCTGCTCGAAGAAGTGGCCGAGCCGCTGCTCGCACGTCTCACGGAGGCCGATGCGGCGCTCGAGCGAACCCGTCTCCTGGGGTCCGCGATCTCGACTGGTTCCTTCGACGTCGTCGCCGGCCACGAAGCCGCCCGTCCAGCCGAGGTTCAGCAACGCTGGCTCGAGCACCGATTCGAAGGGGAGTTCGGTCTCGGGTTCGAGGACCGGCGCGTCGCGCTCAGGGGCGTGGCCGATCGCGTGGACCTTCTTCGCGGCAACCGGCTTCGCCTCATCGACTACAAGTCGGGCGGGGCCCCGAACACGTCGCGCGCGCTGCAGGTGCCGATCTACGCGCTCTGCGCGCAGGAGACGCTGCAGGCTCGCGACGGCATGCCGTGGGCGATCGACGAGGCGGCGTACCTGGCCCTCAGCGCAAAGCGCCCCTACGTTCCCGTTGTCGCGGCCGGGGGCGATAGAGGCGAGGGTCTCGAGGCCGCGCGCCGGAGGCTGCGGACGATTCTCGACGGCATCGCCGGTGGGCAGTTCCCGCCCAGGCCGCACGACCGGATGATTTGCGACTACTGCGCCTACCCGGCCGTGTGCCGGAAGGACTACGTCGATGACTGACCTGCCGCTGCCCTTCGAGGAGGAGCCCGGGGCGAGCGCCCTCCTCGACGCGCGCGACCGGGCGGGACGCGAGCGGGCGGTGGATCCGCGCTTCAACGTGGCGCTGGAAGCGTCGGCCGGCACCGGAAAGACG
Source organism: Vicinamibacterales bacterium (assembly GCA_035710305.1). Lineage (GTDB taxonomy): Bacteria > Acidobacteriota > Vicinamibacteria > Vicinamibacterales > UBA2999 > Gp6-AA40. The sequence goes on from DASTDQ010000359.1 coordinate 13,605, forward strand.
CGGGTGCTCGTGGACCGCTACGTCAACCTTCTCCGCGCGGGCGTCGATCCTTCGGAAATCCTGGCGCTGACCTTCACACGAAAGGCCGCTGCCGAGATGCGCGACCGCATCGTCGCGACGCTCCGCGACGCCGCCGCGAAGGGAGAAATCCCGCCTGCCCGCTGGCGCGAGCTGCGCGACCGGACGGCGGACGTGGCGATCAGCACGATCGATGCGTTCTGCCTGTCGCTGCTGCGCGAATTCCCCCTCGAAGCCGATCTCGATCCGGGCTTCCAGATGGCCGACGAGACCGAAGTGCCGCGACTGGTGGACGAGGCGCTCGATCGGGCGCTGCGCATCTGCCGCGAGGTGGCGCGCGAGGACGAGCACGTCGCCCTGGTGTTCGCGCAGCTCGGCGATCGGCGAGCCCGCGCGGGCTTGTCGGTACTGCTCGGACGACGGATCGTCGCTCCCGCTGTCCTGGCGCGGTACCTGTCTCTTGGTCCGCCCGATCTCACCGTGCAGGAGGCCGCCCGCCGCGGGGCTGCGGCGCTGGCCGGCGTGTTCGTCTCGATGCGTGGAGGGCTGGACCGCTTCCTGGACACCGGCCCGCTCCACGCGAAGTTCGCTCTGTTCGCGCGCGAGCTTCGCCGTCTCGAGGCGGGCATCGAGGCCGGTGCTGTCGAGCCCGCGTTCGTACAGTCCGCGTTCGTCCACGCGCGGGAGCACTTTCTGACCCAGGAGGGCGACCCGCGGAAAGTCCTCCCGCAGCGATACGGGACGTCGGCGTTTGCGTCGGCAGCGGACCGTCACGCGCACCGCGAATTCGTCGTGGGTCACGCGCGGGCGATTGCCGACGCCTACGCGGCCTACCGGCGCGATCTGAACGTCCTCGTTTCGAGGGGTGTCTGGCGCATGTTCATGATTGCGCAGGCCGAGTACCGGAGGACGCTCGAAGCGCGCGCCGCGCTCGATTTCCCCGATCTCCTGCTCAAGTCGCTCGATCTGCTTCGGCAGATGGAGGAGTTCGCGCAGAGCCGCTTCCGCCTCGAGTCGCGCTACCACCACGTGCTCGTGGACGAATTCCAGGACACGAACCGCGCGCAGTGGGAGCTCGTCTCGCTGCTGATCCAGTCATGGGGTGAGGGAGCCGGGTTGGCCCATACCGGATCGCTCGCGCCGACGGTCTTCATCGTCGGCGACCGGAAGCAGTCGATCTACGCGTTCCGCGACGCGGACGTCTCGTTGTTCCGCGACGCCAGCCGGTACATGAGCGGGCTCAGGCCGGGAGGCGATGTGCGGCGGTCGATTTCGCGCAGCTTCCGATCGGTGCCGCCGCTTCTTGCCTTCGTCAACGATCTGTGCGCGGCGATCGCCAAGTCACCCGGGCGGCGCGACGCGTTTGCGTACGACGAACAGGATCGCTTCCCGGTTGACGAAGCGGCGGAGCCTTCAGGCGACGCGATCTCGCTCATCGCCGCCGGCACGCTGGAGTCGTGCGCCCGGATGACCGCGGATGAGATTGGCAGGCTGATGGCTGAGGGCGCGCTCGTCCGGGATCGCGATACCGGCGTCAGGCGGCCCATGCGGCCCGCCGATGTCGCCATCCTGTTCAGGACGCGCGAGAGCCACCGAGAGTACGAAGCCGCGCTCGAGCAGCGGGGCATCTCCGCCTACGTCTACAAGGGCCTCGGCTTTTTCGAGGCCGACGAGATCCAGGACGTGCTGGCGCTGTTGAGGCATCTGGCCGACCCCGCCTCGGACCTGTCGGCTGCCGCCTGGCTGCGCTCCCGTTTCATCAGGATGTCCGACGAGGGGCTCAGGCGGCTCGGCCCTCGCTTCGCCGACGCCCTCGCGTCAACGGCCCCGCCTCGCGCGGACCTCGATGCGAGCGATACAGAGGCGCTGTTGATGGCCAGCCGGGCATCGGTGCGGTGGTGCTCGCTGGCGGATCGGCTGCCGCCGGCCGAGCTTCTCGATCGCGCCATCCAGGAAACGGCCTACATGGCCGAACTCCGAGGCCGCCGCCTCCAGCAGGGACGCGAGAACCTCAAGAAGATCCGTGCCTACATCCGGCGGATTCAGAACCGGGGCTACGCCACTCTCGAGCGGATCGTCACGCACCTCGAGCGATTGGCCGTGGGCGACGAGGCGAACGCCGTCATCGACGCGGGTGACGCGGTGAGCCTGATGACGGTGCACGCCGCGAAAGGTCTCGAGTTCCCGGTCGTGTTCCTCGTCAACCTGGCAAGAGGCACCGGCAACCGCCGCGATTCCATTCGCGTGGCGGTCGAGAGCGATCGCGACGTGTCCGTGGCCGTCGGCGACTTCGAGTCTCCCGCCGACGAAGATGCGGCAGCGCGCGACCGCGAGGAGAGCAAGCGGCTTCTCTACGTCGCACTCACCCGCGCCCGCGACAGGCTCTATCTCGGATCGGTCGTGAAGGACGGCCGCTTCCAGCCAGGCCGGGGCAGCCTCGGCGAGGTGATGCCCGATTCCCTTCAGGCACTGTTCGCCGAGGCCGCCCGCGGCACCGCCGTGTTGTACTGGGCCCACGCTTCGAGCTCGAGCCACGCGATCCGCGTCTGCACACCGGCGAGCGTCGTCGAGGCGCCGGAGCCTCGGGCGGCAGACGCCGCCACTGCTGCTCGCGTGCGCGACTTCGCCGTGCTCGAGGACGACTCGGTTCCACGGATTGCGGCATCGACGC
>DASTDQ010000360.1:0-2129 GCA_035710305.1 Vicinamibacterales bacterium
GGCGGCGCACGACGTGACGCAGCAGGTGTTCCTGAAGTTGATCGACAACATCGCGAGGTTCCGTGGCGACGCCTCCTTCTCGACGTGGCTGTACCGGCTGGTGGTCAATGCCTGTCTCGATCGCACGCGCAGGCGGCGTCCCGAAGAGCCGGCCGGGCACGCGGTCCTGAGCGCCTATGCGGATCCGAAGGCGACTCACGAAGAACGCTTCGCTCGCGGAGAGGCGGCCCGCATCGTCCAGGCGGCCGTCGTCGGCCTTCCGCCCAAGCTTCGAATCGCCGTCCTGCTGCGCTACTTCGACGAGCTTTCCTACGACGACATCGCCGTGGCGCTGAACTGTTCGAAAGGGACCGTGGCGTCGCGCCTGAGCAGGGCGCATCGGTTGCTCGCGAAGAAGCTGGCGACGCTGAAGGGCGGGCGCGCGGCGGAGGCCGCACGAGGGTGATGCTGACGAGGCATGTGTCGCGGCGCCTGGCAGCGTATGTTGACGGCCAACTCGATGCCGCCGACGCGCAGGCCGTCGAGGCGCATCTTGCCCGCTGCGAGCGCTGCCGGGCGGATCTCGACGAGATCCGCTTCGCGTCGAATCTGGTCCGGCAACTGGCGGTCGAGCCCGCGCCGGAGACGATCTGGCCGGCGATTGACGCTGAGTTGACGGTGAGGCAGGGCGCAGCAGACCGTGCCCCCTTCCCCCTGCCCCCTGCCCCCTGGTCGGTGTGGCGCCTGGCACCGGCCGTTCTCCTGCTGATCGTGGCCGGCGCCGGAGCGTACTGGTACTCGACTCGTGCTACGTCCGCGTGGCGCGTCGAGCGCTCCGATCGAAGCGGCATTGCGCGCATGACGACGGGCGAGTGGATCGAGACCCGAGGGGGCTCGCGTGCCACGATCGCCGTCGGAAACATCGGAACGGTCGCCGTCGAGCCGGGCTCGCGCGTCGGACTGGGAGCTGCACGTCCCGACGAGTACCGGATCTCTCTCGTGTACGGAACGATCAACGCGAAGATCGACGCGCCACCGCGCCTCTTCTTCGTCGAAACGCCCACGAGCACCGTCGTCGATCTCGGGTGCGCGTACACGATGCACGTGGATGACGAGGGAGCGGGCGAGCTGAGGGTGACTGAAGGCTGGGCGTCGCTCGAATGGAACGGCCGCGAGTCGCTCGTGCCGGCGGGCGCCAGGGGGCACACGCGGCCGGGCGCCGGGCCGGGCACGCCGTACTTCGAGGATGCGCCGCCGCGCCTGCAAGACGCCGTCGCCTCGTTCGATTTCGCGAACGGCGGAGCGGACGCGCTGAACATCATCCTGGCCGAGGCGCGCGTGCGCGACACGCTGACGCTGTGGCATCTGATGTCGCGGGTCGATGCGGGAGATCGAGCTCGCGTCTTCGATCGCGTCGCTGAGCTCACGCCGCCGCCGGCGACCGTTTCGCGTGAGAAGGCGCTCGCGCTCGACCCGGCGACGCTGAAGCATTGGAGGGAGGAGCTGGCATGGACATGGTAGTGGGTCCGGCTGAAGCCGGACACTACGTACGCTCATTCAGCCTCGATCGTAGTGTCCGGCTTCAGCCGGACCGGAGGTAGAGGTATGAAAGTCGCGGCAAGCATCGTGCTCGCGTTGGTGGTGTTGATCGGGCCCGCTTCGCTGACCGCCAGCGGTCCGCTCGGCATCTACGGGATCGTGGAGAAGGTCGTGTTCGAACCCGACCAGAAGGCGCCCGAGCGGATCCAGGTGTGGGGCGCGTTCGCGTACGTCGAACTGAGGTCCGGGCAGGAGGTGTCCACGCCGCGTCGCGGATACCTGTATTTCACCTACCCGCGCCGTGTGCCGGCCGATCTCCAGAAAAACGAGATCATCGCGAGAGAATGGGCCGATCTGAAGGCGGTTGCCGGGACCGGGCAGGCGATCGCCTTCGGAACCTGGCAGTACATCGGACGATTCGAGGGCCTTCAGCCCGACAAAGTGAACAACGTGCCGCCCTACGTCCTCGAGCGCGTGCCGGGGGGGAACGAACAGACCGACCTGCGCGTGCGCCTCTCGTCGGAGGCGCCGGCCGCACCCGCTGCCTACCAGACCAACGCCGGCATCGTGCGGCTCGCCGCCGACGGCAGCCACGCGGCCATCGTCAAACA
>DASTDQ010000361.1:0-2472 GCA_035710305.1 Vicinamibacterales bacterium
TGCGCGGTGGCACACGGCAAGCCGTCCGAGCTCGACGAGGCCGAGCCCGCACGCGTCGCGGAGGCCGTGGCGCGGATGGCGCTTCAGTACGCCGTCGTGACCTCCGTCGATCGGGACGACCTGGCCGATGGGGGCGCGTCCATTTTCGCCGAGACGATCCGGCTCACCCGCGCGCGCGTGCCCGGCTGCCGGATCGAGGTGCTCATCCCCGACTTCAAGGGCGTGGAGTCCTCTTTGCGCACGGTGCTGGACGCCGGCCCCGACGTCCTGAACCACAACATCGAGACCGTGCCTCGGTTGTACCGCATGGCCCGGTCGGGCGGGCGTTACGAGCGATCACTGGAACTGCTGGACCGGGCGAGGCGATACCGCCCGGACATCGGGACCAAGACCGGCATCATGGTCGGCCTGGGCGAAGAGCACGACGAGATCCTGGCGGTCTTCGACGACCTGCGCCGCGCCGGCGTGTCGATCCTGACCATCGGCCAGTACCTGCGTCCCTCTCCGGCTCACGCAAAGATGACGCGCTACTACCACCCCGACGAATTCGTCGCGCTCAAGCGCGCGGCCCTCGCCAAAGGCTTCGTCCACGTCGAGTCCGGGCCGCTGGTGCGATCCTCCTACCACGCGCACGAACAGGCCGACGCGTGGGTGGAGCAGGGGGCAGGGGACAGGGGGCAAGGGGGGCAGAGGAGCCCGTAGAGACGTAGCCCGTAGACTTGGTCGATCCCCGTCAGATTTCTGTCGCCCCAAGACCTTCTCCCGGTCCCGCCTTCGGGACCTCGAGCGCGACGAGGTGCAACGCCGCGCAAACCAGACCGTCCAGCCACGCGTCGGCTGTCGTCGTCAGGTGGCGGGTTTCTTGCTCCAAATCCGTGACCGAAACTCACATATGAAATCAAGCCAGGCTCGCGGACAGTACCCGACGACCGTCCTGATTGGATCGGAGCCGCTCATCGCCGCCTGGAGTGCCCGCACGGGCAGCGGAAGCGACGTCATCACGGTCGCCTTGACCGACTTGTCGCTTGCGATGGAAACGATCACGACGACCAAGCCCGATGTGGTCGTGATCGAGCAGGCCGTCGCGGCCAGCGCGTCGGGAGCGGCCATCATGGGACGGCTGCATGGCGAGCGCTACCAGCGCGGCACCGAAGTCCGCCTGCTGCCCCCGGATCGCGCGGCCGACCTGATGTCGTCGGGCCCCGGCGAACTGCACCCGCAGGCGTGGCTCACCGTGCTGGCACAGGCCCTTCCGGCCCGGCCCGAGCGGCGAGCGGCACGTCTGCAGATTCTGTCGGAGGAACAGGCGCTGATCGACGGACAGCCCGTCACGCTGATCGACCTCTCCGCGGTCGGTGCGCAGGTGCTGTCGCCGATCGTGCTGAAGCCGAGGCAGCGCGTCAGGGTGGTTCTGTCAGCCGAACGCGGATCGACGAAAGCGGTCGCGATCGTCGCCTGGTCGAAGCTGGAAAACAGCACGACGCCCGGCTACCGTGCCGGCATCGCCTTCACGGAACCCATCCCCGAGCCCGTGTGACGACGACGGGGCCAGGGCGGCCCCGTGTCGCCCGCTACGCGGCCTCGGAGTACCGAACCTTCGCCTTCCGCCGCCGGCGAACCTTCAGGAGCGCAAATCCCGCCACGACGATCATGCTGAGGACAAGCCACATCATTGAGTGCCTCCAGGGTCGAGTGAAACCTCGGAGAGGGCAAAGCATGTACCGCAGGATCGACCCGGCCGGACGTCCCCCTAACGTGTTCAGGCTGTGTGAATTAGCTCTCGCGATTGCCGCCACAGAGAGCGCGCGGGGCCCATCCCGTCGATCAGGTCTGTAATCGGCTTTCAGAATCGTCGCTACGCGGCTGCCCGCCGACGGGCTATGACCGGAAGACGCGCAAAAGCCTGGTAAGCGGGTCGTAGTACCGATCGACCACGCGCTCCTTGAGCGGAATGATGGCGTTGTCGGTGATCCGAATGTGCTCCGGACACACCTTGGTGCAGCACTTGGTGATGTTGCAATAGCCGATGCCGTGCTCGTCCTTGAGCTCGGGAATGCGGTCCGCGGTGTCGAGCGGGTTCATCTCGAGGTTCGCGGCGTAGACGAGGAACCTGGGGCCGATGAACTCGTCGTGCTTGTTGTGATCCCGCAGGACGTGGCACACGTCCTGGCACAGGAAGCACTCGATGCACTTGCGGAACTCCTGCACGCGGTCGATGTCCCGCTGCGACATCCGCCACGTGCCGTCGGGTGCGTCCGCCGGGCGCGGCTTGAACTTCGAGATCCCCTTCTTGACGGCGAAGTTCCACGAGACGTCGGTCACCAGGTCCTTGATGGGCGGGAACGCGCGCATCGGCTCCACCGTCACCGGCTCGAGCAGGTTGACCTGGCTGAGTCGCGTCATGCACATCAGCCGCGGCTTCCCGTTGATTTCGGCGGAGCACGATCCGCACTTCCCCGCCTTGCAGTTCCA
>DASTDQ010000362.1:0-4243 GCA_035710305.1 Vicinamibacterales bacterium
GTCGGCTTCGGCGGCGCGCCCCCGACGACGAACTCGAAGCCGGTGAAGCCGGGCACGATGGTGAGAAATGACACGGTGCCGTCCGGGTTGTGCCGGGAGGCCATCTCGCTCTTCCACTCGCCCAGGTCGAAGACGACAGCGCCGCCATCGCGCCGAACGGTGATGGTGCCGAGCGCGGCGTTCGTGTACTTCGGCGCGAGCTTCGCCGCATCGTCGGGAGCGGCCGGTACCGTCAGGAGCTTCCGTTCGGCGGCGAGCTGCTCGTAGAGCGTGGTGGCTTGAGCCGCGGCCTGTGCATCGGCCTCTGGACGTCCGTCGAAGAGCACCTCGAGCAGCTTCCGCTGGAACGGCCCCAGAAGCCGCTGTCCCGGATCGGCGTTGGTCAGGATCACGGCACCGACGTTGTGCTCGGGCAGCCACATCATGTCGCTGTGGTAGCCGATGAGCGCCCCTCCGTGCTGTACGACAGGAGTTCCGTACGTCGTTTCGACCACGAGCCCCATGCCGTAGGTGATGTCCCGCCCAACCGACACCTGCGGCGCGCGCCGCGCAAGGAGCGCGTCCTTCGAGACGTATCGCCTGCCGCCCGGCAGCGCGCCTTCGTCGAGCTCCATCTGGACGTACTTCAGCATGTCGCGAACGCTGCTCCAGGCGCCGCCCGCGGGACGAACGGGAATGACCGAGTAGTTGACCTCCATCACGGCTCGCGCGGGCGTGCCGTCGATGTCGGGCGCGTGCGCGGCCGCGTGATTGGCTGCCAGCGCGCGGCGGAAATCGAACGTCGTCGACGCCATGCCGAGCGGACCGAAGACGCGCGTCTGCATCGCCCGGTCGTAGGCGGCGCCGAGCTCGAGCGAGGGAAACGCCACGTGGCCGCCGACGTAGCCGGCGGCTGCCGCGAGCAGGTTCGAATACTGGAACAGCTCGCCGAACTTCGTCGTCGGCTGGATGGTGGCGAGCGTCTTCAGCGCCCCCTCCGCCGTGACGCCCTCGTACTGCAACAGCCACTCGTAGTCCTGCCGCGGCAGGCCCGTGCAGGCGCAGATCAGGTGCTTCACGAGGACGCGGCTCGTGGTATCGGCGTCGCCGAGCTTGAACGACGGCAGGAGTTTCGTGACGGGCGTCTCCCACGTCAGCTTGCCTTCGTCCAGCAGCTTGGCGAGCATCAGCGTCGTCATCGCCTTCGTATTCGACGCGACCATGAAGAGCGTGTCGGCATCCGGCTTGGCGGGCTTGCCAATCTCCTTCGCGCCGAAGCCGCCGGCGAAGACGACCTTGCCGTCCTGCACCAGGCCAATCGCGATGCCAGGGACGCGGAGCTTTTCGCGGCCGCTTTCGACGAACTTCGAGAGCTCCGCGATCCTCGCGGCGTCGAGCGTGTGCGCCTTCTTGCCGGCGAAGGTTTCGCGCGTGTAGCCCTTCGGCAGGAGGCGGCCGAAGATCAGCGCGATCTGCGCTCCCCGCTTCTCTCCGATGGCCTGTTCCACGTCGTAGATGGAGACCGTCCACGTGTCGCCGGCGCGGCGCGTGGTGACGCCCACGTCGCGCTTCTCGTTCGGCGACGTCTGGTAGTTGTATCCACGGATGCCGGACCAGCCGTCGGTGTCGGGCTCGTTGCTGGTCACCTTGAGCGGCCACTTCGCGTCAGGTCGATACGCGGCCCACGCGGCAGCGACCGCCGCGTCCGCGTCCGCTGCGTGAACGTCCACCAGCGCGATGCGCGAATTGCCCTCAGGCGCTTCGAGAATCGTCGCCGGGCCGCGTACTTCGATCTTCCATCCGGCTGGCGCGATGAAGTTGTTCCCCTCGACAGTCGTCTTCGGCGTGTCGGCAGCCAGCACTTCGCTTGCGGCGGGGGGCGGCGAGGACGCGCCCGAGCACGCATGCTGGGCCAGGGACGCGATGACGAGAAAGGCAACGATTGCGCGCATCGGGGGACGATAGCATGGGCTTTGGGTCACAATCTCCCCGTCGCGGTGTCTTTTAGGCAACGGTGGTTGAGAACCGATGGAACGCCTGACCGATCTCGTCGTCTGCGCCAGGGCCGGGGATGTCGAGGCCTACGGCCGGCTCGTGCAGGCCACGCAGAAGATGGCGCTCGCCGTCGCGGTTGGCGTGCTGCGCGACCCGACGGTGGCGCAGGACGCGGTGCAGCAGGCTTACCTCCGGGCGTTCCGGCGCCTTGGGGACCTGCAGGAGCCGGCGGCGTTCACGGGCTGGCTGCGGCGCATCGTGATCACGGTGGCGCTCAACATGCGCCGGGCGCGGCGCTCCACGCTGCTTCGCCTGGACGACGTGCCGGACGTGCCGGTGCTGGACGAGGCGGAAACGCGATGGTCGGAGCTGCAGCGGCACACGCTCGCCGCCGCGCTGCTCACGCTGACGCCGGAAGAGCGTCAGCTGTGCGACCGCCGGTATCACGGCCAATGGACGATGGCACGCCTCGCCGGGCACGCGGGCGTGGACGAGGCGGCCATGCGGAAGCGCCTTCAGCGCATCCGCGACAAGCTGCGCAGGGAGATTGAAATGACCGAGCAACGAGCGATCAAGCCCGAAGACATCAGGTCCGACCTTCCCGCCAAGGTAGTGGAGCTGCTGGCCCGCCCGCGGCTGACCGACCTGCCGGAGAACCCGGTGGGCCGAATGCTCGAGCAGCTTCGAACGGTGTTCGCGGACTTCACCGAGCAGGAGCTGCCCGAGGTCGTCGACCTCGCGGAGGCCGGAAAGACGATCGCGCGCGACGCGATGTACATCGAGCCGATCGAGCTGCACCGGATCGACGCGGCGCGGATCCTGCGCTACGACCTCACGCTGCCGCTGCTGCTCACGGTGCGGTACGAAGGGCAGCCGCTGCGGCTGTGGGCGTCGGGCAAGGCGTACCGGGTGTGCCAGGCCGACGCGACGCACCTCGAGGCGTTCCACCAGGCCGAAGCGCTGTGGGTGGACGAGCGCGCGCGGCTCGATCCGTGGCAGATGACGGGGCGCGTGCTGCAGTCGGTGGACCGCGTGCTTCCAGGACGCACCTTTAAGATCGTGCCGACCGAGTACCCGATGTGCACGCAGGCGTGGGAGCTCGCCGTGGACAACGACGGCCAGTGGTCCGAGGTGCTGGCGTGGGGCGTCTTCACCGATCGGATCGTCAGCCACCTCGGCGGCGACCCCGCGCGCCACATCGCCGTCGGCGTCGGCTACGGGCTCGAACGTATGGCGATGGTCCGCTACGGGATCGACGATATCAGGAAGATAGACGTCGCCAACGTGGCTTGAGTGGTGTCACGGGACAGGGGGCAGGGGGCAGGGCTGTCTGAGGGATCAGGCGAAAAGGACTCAGGGCGATCTGAGCGGTCAGCGACCGCGTTCTAATGCCCTGATGAGCCCCTGCAGCATGCGGCCGACTTCTGCAGTGTCGGCGATGAGCGCTTCCGCTTCGTCTGTGCCCACGATCTCGACTCGTCGACCCAGCTCCACTTGAGTCTGCAGTTCGTTGCTCGAGCCATTAGCGAACCAAAGGTGATGAATGTATTCGGCAGTGTGATGACGGCCGAAGCCTTCAGCGATGTTCGACGGCATCGAAACTGAGGACTTGCGGATCTCGTGACCGAGAACGACTTGGTCTTCGCGCTTGAAGCGCCGCGTCAACCGATAAGACCTCTCCGCCAGGTCCATCGATTTCTGCCAGACGAGCAGTTCTCGAAAGGAATTGATCTTGGCCATGCTCTCGAGAGAGCAAGCCACTTGCCGCGCGACAATTCTACGGGTTTGCGGAGTCTCGTCCGGAAGTGTGCACTTTCCGCAACGCGATCGACGCCCGAACGTGGCAAGAACCGCAGCCCTGCTGCCTAAGACCTGCGGCCTCCATCCTGGGACTGCCCTGCCCCCTGCCCCCTGCCCCCTGCCCCCTGTCCCCTTCTTATTGCTCCCGCAGCGCAGCGAGCGGATCAATCCTCGCCGCCCGCCGCGCCGGCGCGTAGCTGGCCGCGGCCGCGACGACGAGCAGGAGCACCGAGACGGCGATGAAGGCGAGGGGATCGAAGGGGCCGACGCGATACAGGAGGGTCTGAGCGAACCTGGTGCCGAGCGGCGCGAGCACGAGGCCGATCGCAAGCCCGACGCCGGCCAGCAGCACGCCGTCGGTCACGACCAGCCTGAGGACGTCGCGCGAGCTGGCGCCCAGCGCCATCCGCACGCCGATCTCGCGCGAGCGCTGCGAGACGGAATAGGCGAGCACGCCGAAGACGCCCAT
>DASTDQ010000363.1:0-5743 GCA_035710305.1 Vicinamibacterales bacterium
CTAGGTGTTGTTTCTAGGGACGTTGTTCACTGTGCTGCCCTTGGGAAGCGGATAACGGGCGGCCGATATGCGAGGCTCGCATGCGGCCGCTCTGCATTGTAAAACCGCAGCCACGGCCGCAACGCGCGGGTGCGTCGCCACGAGCTGGGATACGTCGCCCCGTACGCCCACTCCCGTAACAGCGTCTGAATGAACCGCTCGGCCTTGCCATTCGTTTGCGGACGGTACGGGCGCGTACGGAGATGGCGCACGGCCAGCGCGGCACAGCGCTGCCGGAAGCGATGTGAGTAATACGCCGGCCCGTTATCGGTCAGCACCCGCTCGAGGCGGACGCCGCGCCGCGCAAACCATTGAGAGGCCCGGTGGAGAAACGCGGCGGCCGTCGCACCATGCTGATCCGGCAGGACTTCGACGTAAGCGACGCGGCTGAAATCATCCACGCAAACGTGGATCGTCTCCCAACCTAATCCGCGGGTCCGGCGTCGCCAATCCCCATGGATGCGGTGGCCGACCACGCCGATTCGCGCGACCCGTTTCATATCGAGATGGACCAACTCCCCCGGCCTCGACCGTTCATAGCGGTGGATCGGCGGCCGGGGCTGCAGGCGGGCAAGCCGATTGAGCCCACACCGCACCAGCACCGCCGACACGGTTGAGCGGGGCACTTGCAGGCGCACGGCAATGCGCCAGGCGGTGAGGCCCTCGTAACGAGCACCAACGATCGCGGCGGTCATGACGGCGCTTGTCCGACGCGGCTGCCGATGTGGCGCCGACGGACGATCCTCAAACGTGGCCTCACGGCCGCGGCGCAGCCACTTGAACACCGTGCGCACGCTGACGCCATGCGCCACCGCGGCCGCAGCCGGCGTCCAACCTTGGTGCCGCACGCGGCTTACCAGGAGCGCGCGGGTCAACGGAGTCGTCTTGGCGTTACGATGAAGCTTCACTCGGGGCCTCCTCGCTGAAGAACGGTTGTGTGGTAACTCCCATTCTTCCCAAGGGACTCCGAGTGAACAACCTACCTGGAAACTACAACTAGGTCTTCGAACGCCGGGGCGCAACCGCGACGATCCCTTCGCGGGCCTCGATGGCGTCTTTGGCGCCGTGACGCTGCCCCGGAACCATAGCCGCCTGCGTGAGAAAGTCCGCCGACGCCTCGCTGCGCAGGACCGTCGTCGTCGACGCCGGGACCCCTTAAGGCCGCCATCGACCGGGGCGACATCGACCACGCGTGGGCTGTGCGCGCTTTACGCGCGGTCCCGGGCGCGGTTCATCACCTGTGAGGCGGCGATTGCCGAAGCCCGGCACGGCCTGGAGAATCATCCGGCGGCGGTCCGGGCACTCCGGCGGCTGGTGGCACGTATGAACGTCATTCCGATCGCGCCGGAGCGAGTCGACTCCATGTTCGACGAAGTCGAGCAGTGGGCGCCCCGCATGGATTTCGCCGACGCCTGCGCCGTCGTGCTCGTGCGCAGCTACGAGCACGCGTTCGTCCTCACTACCGATTTCCGCGACTTTTCAACCTACCGCGTGCCGTTCGCGGCTCCCGAAGGCGCGTTCCACGTGTGACGGCAGGTCCGGCTGCCGCCTTCGCGCACGGTCCTTCCGCCGTCGCGGCGCGGCGCTTTGGCGGACAAGTCGGCGTCCAAGGAAGCCGGACACTATGTCCACGGCAGCCCGAAGCCCGTAGCCAGTAGCCCGAGGCCCGAACCCGTGGCCCGATGTCCGAATGGCACCTACGGGGTCTGAGGCCGTATCGGTCGTATCGGTATGCCCGACGTGATCGAGCGACGGTGCAGGAATCCGGCAAACACGATTTGTGAAGCTCCTTTCTTCTCTTCGGAGCCGGTCGTCACGACCTTCCAGCCGTGGCCCGTCTGGATCGCAAGCTCGTTCAGAGTCTGGAGAACCGTCTTACCGGGCGTGAACCTGACGGTCATGAAGTCCCCGGCCTCCTCCGGCGTGACAGACCGGCTGCCCAGAATTCCCCCACCAGCGTCCAAGGTCGGGTCGATCGGCTTGAACATCTTCCTCAGCGCAGTTTCGACGCCGGTCACCTCCAGGTCGCTCACCATCAAGGGCTGGTCGAGGAACGGAGCGCGCCTCGCCAGGGGACGAATGACCAGGACGCCATCCATGAGTTCCGCGCCGTAGTCCCCGTGGCTCTCGTTGAACGCGGCTATCACGACGGCGAGCGGAACCATCTCGTCGCCGCGGATACTCCTCCAATCTGGCATCGTCCGTGGATCCCTGTCGGACCCGTACACCTCCAGCCCGACGGGGATGGAGGCATGGGCGAGAAGCATGGCAAACTCGATCGGGCGCCCGCGCGCCGCAGACGCCAATGCCGCAGGTACCTGCCGCCCGGACTGCACGGCAGTGACCGATGAGACCAACGCCGCGACGAGAATAAGGCTTCTGAACATGGTCGAGGTCGAGCAAGGGTCCCGGGCGCGACCTCCCAGCGACTTAGTCGTCCAGAAGGCCGTTCCCCGAAACATAGCCCTCACCGGTTGCAATTGTACGGCTGGGCAGAAAGAAGCTGAAAGCGGACACTACGCACCGGTCCGGCTGAAGCCGGACACTACGTCTACGCCGCCTGCGGCACCGCGCGCCGGCGCTTCCAGATGAGGGCGTCGACGATGTAGTGGTGGAAGTTGATGCCCATGTAGATGCCGAGCGTCAGCGCGAGTCCGCCGCCGAAGGCGGCGACGAACCGGCCGAGGACGACATACACGAGAGTCGAGATCGCCAGGCAGATCGTGAAGTACGCGGCCACGCGATGCGGCTGGCTGATCCTCGCCATAAGCGACGCCTGAGGCGCCGCTTCTCCCGAATACTTCCTGGCGTTCGCCATCCACACCACGAGGACGTACTGGAAGTTGTGCCAGACGTTGATCGCCAGCCACCCGACATTGGCATCGTCGATCAGGATGTAGGCCGTGAGGAAGATCGCGACGTGCGAGAGGACGAAGCCCGCGTATTGAACGTTCAGCGTGCCGCGTGCGAAGGAGGCCGCGCTCCGGACCACCCAGACGCCCGTCGCCAGCACCGCCGCCACTCCGAGCGCCATCACGACTGCCTCGGGCAGGACGACCGTCTTCACCGGAAGCGCGAGGAACGTGTCCCCCATCGTCGCCGACCGGGCGGCGATGCCGTAGATGGGGACGAGATAGATCACGAAGTCGGCCGTCAGGTCGCGGGCGCCCGCCTCCCGACCCTCGGGCGTCGCCCGGTAGTACATGCGCCCGATGCCGTAGCCCTGGCGCATGTAGTGAAACCACTGGAGGTACAGGAACGATGTGGCGACCACCCATGCGCCCGCCGTGAACGCGAGCCCGAGCGTGACCGCCGTCACGAGCAGCAGCAGATCGACCGCCATGAAGCGGTTCTGGCGCAGCGCGTCGGTCGTGAAGGCGATCCGCGTATACGTGGCAACGACGTGGTGGTAGCCGAGCAGCCACAGATCCGCAAGGAGCAGCAGCGGGAAGAGGCGGATGTCGATCAGCGCGACACTCGCGGCGGCCAATCCCGTGACGAGCGGCAGAACCAGCAGCGCCCGGTCGAACGACTCGCTCTTGATGAACGTGCGCGGCCGATCGACGGCGATCTGTGCGGGCCGGAGTGCGCTGGCAGACGAGGCCATAAAGGCTGGTCGGGTGCAAGCTCAGTACTCGGGTGTCGGCTGCAGTGCCGTGAACCGTCGTGCAGACGCGGATCGGTCCACGCCCAGACTTGCAAGCGAGATTACGCTTTCGAGTTCTGAGTCTTGAGTTACGTTGTCTCTCCCTTATTCCCACCGAAAGACGCGGCTCGAGATTGCCGTGAAAACGAGGAAGGTCAGCGCCAGGGCCGTCACGTCTCCAAGATGGGCAGTCCACCCCTGTCCGCGCCAGATTCCGTCGAGCAGCGACACGGCGTGCGTGAGCGGCTGGACGCGGGCGATCGCCTCGAGCCACGGAGGCAGGAGGGCGATCGGGAAGAACAAGCCAGAGAACGCGAGCAGCGGGTAGAAGATCAGCGCTGCCAGCGGCTGCGCGAAGCGCGCCGTGGGAACGATGCTGGCCACGAGGAAGCCGATCGAGAGAATCGCCCACGTCGTGAACAGGAGCGCCGCGCCGAACTGCAGCACGGGCACGTCGGTACCAGGCGGGAAGTACCGCCGGCCGGCAATCATCAGGACGGCGAGCGTGATCGCCGTGAACACCAGCTTGACGATGACGTGCGCCGAGAGAATCACGACTGGTGAAAGCGGCGTGGCCCGGAGACGCTTGAGGATGCCTCCCTCGCGGTAGATCGAGATGATGGTCACGAGCGAGGTCACCGCGCTCAGCGCCATCATGATCCCGGCCAGCGCGGGCAGCGCTGCGAGCACGGCGCCGCCGGGGCGCGCCGCCGCTCGCGCGATGTCGGGGCCCGCGAGGCGGCTCAGTACCAGGAACATCAGCACGGGGATGCCGATGGTCCCGAACACGCCCATCGGCTCCCGCACGAAGATCTTGATCTCGAGCCACGTCAGGTTGATGAGTCCGCGCATGCTCTTCCCTGCCCCCTGCCCCCTGCCCCCTGCCCCCTACTCCCTGATCGAGTGACCTGTCAGCTTCAGGAAAACGTCCTCGAGATTGGGCAGCTCCGTGCGGAACTCCGTCACACGGATGCGATGCTCGGACACGCACTCGATGACTCGCGTCACGAGGCTCTCGTCGCGGCCGGCAATCTTGAGGCGGCCATCGTGGCGAGTGACCGAATCCACGCCTGGAATCGCGCGGAACCACGACTCGGCGTCGCCATTCGTCGTCGCAACCACGACGCTGTGTTCGGGACAGTGGCGCCGGACGAGGCCGGCGGGCGTGCCGATGTCGATGACGCGGCCGCGCTCGATGATGGCGATGCGGTCGCAGAGGCGCTCGGCCTCTTCCATGAGGTGAGTCGTCAGCAGCACTGTTTTTCCGCGATCGCGGATGCCACGGACCATCTCCCAGATTGCGCGGCGGGCCTGCGGGTCGAGGCCCGTGGTCAGCTCGTCGAGCATCACGACGTCTGGATCGTGGATGAGCGCGAGCGCGATGAAGAGCCGCTGCTTCTGGCCGCCCGAGAGCGTCATGAACCAGGCGTTGCGCTTCTCGGCGAGCCCGAGCCGCTCGAGCAGCGCCTGGCCGTCCACGTGCCGGCTGTACAGCGACGCCCAGAGATCGACCGCTTCCCACACCTTGATTCGTTTCTGCAGCTGCGCCTGCTGCAGCTGCACGCCGACCTTCTGCTGGAGCGCCCGGACGTCGCGCCGCGGGTCGAGCCCGACGACGGAGATGGCGCCGCGATCGGGAACGCGCAGGCCTTCGACGCACTCCATCGTCGTCGTCTTGCCCGCCCCGTTCGGCCCGATGAGGCCGAAGATCTCGCCCCGGTGGACCTCGAAGGACACCTCGTCCACCGCGACGGTCTTCCCGTAGGTCTTTCGAATGCCCGAAACGCGGATGATGGGGCTGGTCAACTCCCAACTCCCAACACCCAACGCCCAATGCTCACGCGCGCCTGCGATCGGTCAGAGCGCAAATACGCGCTCCGCGTTGGTCTGGAAGAGCTTCTTCTTGTCGGCGTCGCTGATGGGCACGTTGTCGGTCGCCGTGACCTCCTCGGGCTCGAACTGGTAGGGATAGTCCATCGCGTAGAGCACGCGGTCCATGCCGAGCACCGACTGGACGAACGTGATCACGGGCGCCCACGCCATGCCGCTCGTCGTGAC
>DASTDQ010000364.1:0-2447 GCA_035710305.1 Vicinamibacterales bacterium
GGCGACCACGCGTGTACCGTCGTGGGACAGTCGCGGCTGCGCATAGGCGTGCGGCGGCGCCGGAATCATCTCCACCCGGCCCTGCCGGTCGATCCAGTTCAAGGTGCGCGCCAGAGGATCGAAGCCGCTGGCGTGCGCGTAGACCAGCGTGCCGGTTGTGGATACCGCGAACAGACCCGCACCGTTGGTGGTGGTGACAACCTGGTTGGATAGCGCGACCGCCGTGCCGAACGTCGCGCGCCGGTCCAGATCGAACGGCACCGCCCACAGCGTCGCTCCTGCGACGTAGGCCAGATGTCCGCTGGACACGTACAGGGCATTGCTGGCTCCGTCAAGGACATCGATGGACCTGTTGGTCTCCAGATCGAGGAGGCGGACCTTCGCCGCGTCGAGCCCGCCGGTGCGGGCGAGCGCCGTGTACAGGAGAGCGCTGCCGTCCGGAAGGAGCTGGGGCCAGTGATGGGCGAACTCATTGCGGGCATCGTCCGGCTTCGTCAACGTCGCCGGCTTGCCGCCCTCTGCCGACACACGCTGCAACCCGGCGATTCGGTTGGTCGCGAACACGATCGTGTTGTCTGGCAGCCAGGCGGCGCCCCTGAGGATCCCGTCGATCTGTGCCACCGGGATCGCCGGCCCGCCGGCGATCGGCACCTTCTTTAGAGACGTGAGATCCTCTTCAAAACCCACCCATCGGCCATCAGGTGACACGAAGGGGCTTCGCAGCGTGGCGGTTCCCTTGACAAGCGGTCGCGGCTCCAGGTTGTCGAGCGCTCGCACGAAGATCCCCCGGCCGCGGTCGCCAACGTAGATCACACGCGACCCATCGGGAGTAATGGTCAGATCGTGTTCGACGCCGTTCACGTTCAGTGCGGTGGGACCCGTGGCCTCGAGCGACCACCGCGAGACCTGAAGCGCCGGACGCGACTCTTGAAGGCGCATCGCAATTGCCGTGACCGCCGCAACGATGACCGAGGCAGCCACAACGGGAACAGCGCGTCGCCACAAGGGCAGCGCGCCGACAGCCGGTCGCGGCACGGCGGCAGCCGCATCCGACGTAAACGCGCCTGCCAGCGCCAGCCGGACATCACCGATGTCCCGAAAGCGCTGCTTCAGGTCCTTTTCGAGGCAACGCGACACCACGATCCTGGCGTCAGCCGGGGTCTCGGAGGGCAGCGCCGCCCACGGAGGTTCATGATGGAGCACCCCGGCCAGCGTCTCGGCAGTGGTCTCGCCGGCAAACGCGGGTCGCCCCGCCAGCATCTCGAACAGCACGCAGCCGAACGCCCAGATGTCGGAACGCTTGTCCACCGGCGTGCCACGCGCCTGCTCCGGGCTCATGTAGGCGGCCGTGCCAAGGATCATCCCCGCCTCGGTCATCGCGGGTGTGGTGATGGTTGGGGACTGCGAGACGCTCGGTGATGCGACGCCCGTCGGCTCCATCGCCTTCGCCAGGCCGAAGTCCAGTACCTTCACCGTACCGTCCGGTCGCACCTTGATGTTCGCCGGCTTCAAGTCGCGATGGACGATGCCTTGCTCGTGCGCCGCTTCCAGCGCCTCAGCCACCTGCCTCGCGATGAGTAGTGCTTCGGCGACGGGGATCGCCCCGCGCGCGATGCGCTGTGCGAGGTCCTCGCCCTCAACGAGTTCCATCACGAGCGCGCGGACGCCACGTGATTCTTCGAGACCGTGAATGTGGGCGATGTTCGGGTGGTTCAACGAGGCCAGGGTCTTGGCCTCGCGCTCGAACCGCGCGATCCGCGCCGTGTCGGCGGCAAACGCCTCCGGCAGGATCTTGATCGCAACGGCGCGATCCAGCTTCGTGTCCCGCGCGCGGTAGACTTCACCCATGCCGCCGGCGCCGAGCGAAGACAGGATCTCGTACGCGCCGAGGCGTGTGCCGGCGGTTAGAGGCATGGGGCGACCCTGATTCTAGCGGCCCGCTCCTAGTTTGTTACGCGCTTTAGGTAAACAGACCGATCAGCCGGGCGTTCCACACCGCCCCGCCCCACGCGGCGATCGAGACGACGGCCACGACCTTGCCGAACGCGCTCGGCTCGGCGGCCTGAGTGGCCTTCCGGCGGACGGTCACCATGAGGATCAACCCGAAGGCAATCAAGTACATCTTGTACCAGAAGTACTCGCTGAAGTACTCGCGCGACGCGTTCTGCAGCAGCTGCGGCAGTCCCGTGCACACCATGCCGATGAGCCCCGCAATCAGCCAGGGCCGGGCGTCGCGCGCCACCTGCGACACGGGCCTCGTCGTCAGCCCCAGGCCCAGCAGCCGCATGTCCACGACCAGGATGGCGCCCGCGAGCAGCGCGAGGCACACGAGGTGGAAGGCCTGCACGAGCGGGTAGATCCAGATTGAGCTGCCGATGAACTGACTGATCGGCAGGGCGCCAAGCCACTCGAAGAACGGCTGCAGCATTCGTGCGACTCCGGATCAG
>DASTDQ010000365.1:0-6782 GCA_035710305.1 Vicinamibacterales bacterium
GGACGTTGGCGCCGTGGTCGATGAACTCCCGTACCGGGATGCGCGACGCCAGCTCGCTCATCGCGCCGAAGTGATCGCCGTGATAGTGTGTCGTGACGAGGCGGTCGATCTGACGGAGACCGGCGTCTTTGGCCGCCGCCATGATCCGATCCGCGTCGCGCGTCGCCGCCTGACCCCCGTTGCCGGTATCGATCAGCAGCGATTCACCTGACGGCGCGACGAAGAGCGTGGCGTTGCCCCCCTCGACGTCAACGAGGTAGATGTCGAGCGTCGAGCGCGTCTGGGCGAAGGTGAGAGCGACGGCGGACGACAGAACAAGGAACGACAGCAATCGGCGCATGGCCGGCCCTCCTGAAAGCAAGCCCACGTAGGCTAACAGGTTTTGGCATGCACATCGACATCTGGTCCGACATCGTCTGCCCCTGGTGCTACCTGGGAAAACGCCGCTTCGAGCGGGCGCTCGAAGGGTTCGAGCGGCGCGACGAGGTCCGCGTGACACATCGGTCGTTCCAGCTCGATCCGGCGAAACCCAGGGGTACGACCTCGAGCCGCCGGACGATGCTGATGTCGAAGTATCGCCTCTCCGACGATCAGGTGCGGACGATGGACGCGCGGATGGAGCAGACAGCGGCGGCAGACGGCCTCGAATAC
Source organism: Vicinamibacterales bacterium (assembly GCA_035710305.1). Taxonomy (GTDB): domain Bacteria; phylum Acidobacteriota; class Vicinamibacteria; order Vicinamibacterales; family UBA2999; genus Gp6-AA40. The sequence continues at coordinate 652 of DASTDQ010000365.1, forward strand.
CACCTGACCGACGCGGGCCTGACGGGCAACACGCTCGACGCCCATCAGCTGGTGCATCTGGCGAACAGCCTCGGACGGGCCGACGCGATGATCGAGCGGCTCTACCGCGCCTACTTCACCGAACAGCGCTCGGTGTTCGACCACGCGTCATTGGTCGATCTGGCCGCCGAGGCGGGTGTTGGCGCGGACGAGGCTCGTCAGGCGCTCGAGCGCGACCTCTTCGTGGACGCCGTGACGCGCGACCTGAACGAGGCCAGGTCGCTCGGCATCACGGGCGTCCCCTTCTTCGTCTTCGACGGACGGCTCGGCGTCTCGGGCGCGCAGGCCATCGAAGTCTTCACCCAGGCTCTCGCCTCCCTAATCCCTCAGAAATCCACGGTCACGTTCCAGCGGACGAATCGCGGCGTGTAGACCGCCGTGGGGTTGTTCCACGTGCCGCCCTGCTGCGTGTTGCCGACGCTGAACTGATAGGCGTTTTCGTACGTCGTCGGGTAGTTGGTGTTCAACAGGTTACTGAGATCGACGCCGACATCCACGCGCGTCGATCCGAATCGAAGGATCTTCGCGAAGCGCATGTCGATCTGCGTCCGTCGAGTGTCGGCATACAGGCGATGGTCGGCATCCAGGACGTCGACGGTCGTGGTGCCAGTCGCGGTTGATCCCGGCGGCAGCCGCCCGATGGCGTCCCGGATCAGGATGTTGGGGAACGCCCAGTTCGCCACGCGCTCGAACGGAGGCTGCGAGCGCACCGTCCCGCTGACGAGCACGTCGATCTTTGGCACCGTGTACGATGCCAACCCCCGGACCGTGGTCTGGAACGGATCGACGTCGCGACAGTTGCGAACGTCCTTGATCAGGCCGCCCCCGTCAATCACGCTCGCGGTCGCGCAGTTGTCCTCGACGGAGCGCCCGGTCTGCGTCCCGATCTGCAGTACCAGGCCCTGTCGGAGGCGCGCGTTCAGCGTGAAATCGACACCGTCCCAGTACGACTCGCGCTCCGGGCCGAAGTCCGTTTCGAATGTGACGTAGTTCTGCACGCCGCGATCCGAGCCCGCCTGCGTCACCAGCGACAGCGTGATCGGATAGCCGCCGCCGCCGGGCAGGCGCGGATCCGATGGGGCGGTGATCGTGAACTGCTCATAGTCGCCCGGGCCGCGCCGGGTGTTGTCAGTCACCTTGAGGCCGTGGAACCACCGTCGGTTGTACGCGACCTCCGCTGATACGCGCGGGATCACTTCCTGCTGCAACGTGACTCCCCACTGCCAGTCGTTCTGACGCACGCCCCAGCCTCGCAGCGTCTCCTGGTTCACCTGCGTGATGTTGCCCGAGGCCTGGCCGAAGTTGAGCGTGTCGCCGGTCGCCGCCGGGCATTCGCCGTTGGCCGCGAAGTTCATGATGTCGCAGTCGATGGCCTTGTTGTCCCGCCGCGAATCGCCGGCGGGGTAGAAGCGGTCGTCCCAGTTGCGGGTGCCCGTTCGGACGATGCGGGCGGCGGGGCTGTTGCTCGTGTATTCGCTGTCGTTCGTTGCGGCATCGAGGTAGTGGCCGATATTGAACTTCAGCGCCGTCTTGCCGTTGCCGAACACGTCGTAGGCAGCACCGAAGCGCGGCGTGATGTCGTTGAACGAATCGACGCCGGCAGTCCGCGGGAAGCTGATCGGAGCCGCATTGAACGGTGACGTCTCGTCCGTTCCGTTGAACTCCGCCGGCATGAAGCTCCAGGCGCGGTCGTAGCGCAATGCGCCCTGCAAGGTCAGCCGGCCACGCGTCCACTTGTCCTGGATGTACAGCGCCGCCGTTCCCGTGCGGTCCGACTGGTGCCACTCCGGCAGGCGGAACGTGAACTGATTCGGCACGCCTTGATTGAAGCGGTAGGCCAGCTGCGGCTCGTTGACGAGGAACCAGTTGTTGACCCGGATGTACGCGCCCTGGTAGCCAGCCTTCACTGCATGCGAGCCCGTGACGTACGAGGCCGAGGCGTTCCAGTTGTTCGGGTTGGCGTAATTCGGGTTGGCGGTTGCCACCCCTCGATAGGCATAGAGCGCGCGCGGCGCATACGGCAGACCCGTCAACGGATTGTTCGCCGTGGACTGCTCGGTCACCGGGATCAGGTCCATGATGCCGTCCGGCGATGGCCGGCCCGTCGTTCCGCCGCGGAACATGAAGCGGGTGAAGCCCGCCTCGAGCAGCAGCTTGCCCGTCATCGGCGCCGTCCACATCACCTGGTTGACATGATACGGAGTGTTGCCGAAGTAATTCGGATTGGCCTCGGGCGACGCCGCGGCCGTTCCCGCCGCGACCCAGTCGGCGCCGCGCGTGTTGCAGCCGTTGTCGCTGTCGACCTTCAGTGTCGAGCCCTCGCAGCGGCGCTGGTACTCCTGGTTGTAGGAGAGGCGATGTCTGGCGGACACCTGCGCCGTGATCCTGCCGATGTACGACTCGCGCCCCTGCAGCGTCCGCGAGGTAACGGTCGGGTCCCCGACCCAGTCCCACCGCGAGGCGTTGTAGGCATTCGCGTTGTACACGGCGCCCGGCACCGACGCCGCGGTATCCAATTTGCGATAGCTGCCAAAGAACCAGAGTCGATCGCGCATGATTGGGCCGCCGTAGGAGACGCTCGTGTCGTAGGAGCCGATGATGCCGGGCGTTTCCTTGAGATTCGGTCCCGGAGGGGGCGCCATCAATTCCGGAGTCAGGTTGTTGCCGCGCGACCAGTCGCCCGCGTTGTTGATGAACGCCGAGCCGCGGAACTGGTTGCCGCCGGATCGCGGCACGAGGTTCATCACCGGCCCGCCGATATCGGACTCGCCGAGGCCGCCGGCGACGGCCACCGAGATCTCGTCGACGTTGACCGAATCCAGGATGTAGGTCGACACGCCGCCGCCGTTGAAGGGCGCCGCGATCGTCATGCCATTGATCGCCATCCGCCCTTCGTTGATCGGACCGCCGCGCGCCGCGAAAAAGGTCATCGTCGGCGATGCAGCGAGGGCGCCGTCGTTGACGACCAGACCGGGGACGGCATTCAGCAGGGTCCCGACGGAGCGGTTCCCCGGGATAGCCGAGACGACGTCGGCGCTGATCACGGTCTCGCGCTGCGTCGTCTGGAGGTCGACCACCGGAGACTCACCGGTGACCGTGATCGTCTCCGCGAGAGAGCCGACACGCATATCGACCGGAATCGTCAGCGTTGCGGTGCCGCTCAGTTCGATGCCCTCTCGCTTGACGACGATGAAGCCGGTCAGCGTGAAGGTCAGCGAATACGTGCCGGGATTCAGACCCGTAATGCGGTACTGCCCGGCGCCATCGGTCACCGCCGCGCGCACCTTTTCGATGAGGGCAGGGCTGGACGCCTCGACGGTTACACCCGGCAGCACCGCGCTCGATTGGTCTCTGACGGTGCCGGTCAGGGTACCTTGTGCAGACACTAAAGATGGCAGCAGGACTGCGGCCAGAATAGCCGCGGGAATCAAGACGACCTTCGACGCTCGGCGCATAGTGGTCCTCCTCAAGTACCGAGTGAGTTCCAGACGACAGCGCGGCCCCGGCCGACGGATTGGTGTCGGCATTCAACGACTTCTGAATGCTTTTGTCAACGAGGTGTACGACGCCGGCGGTCCTTCAGGCGTGCGGCGCCCAGATCTTCTCGCCTGGCTTGTACGGGGCGCAGGGATCGTAGCGTCCCGGCGTTTCCACGTATCGCATCGCCTGGCGGTAGCCGATCTCTGAGGTGAAATAGCCGAGCAGCGCCAGCTCCTTCATCAACCGGAAGTAGTGGACGGGCGCATCGCCGGGCGGCGGCGCGGCGGGCGCTCGCGAGGTCAGCGCCGCTTCGCGTGCATCGGTCTCGGCCTGCTGCTCGGCGTCGAGCCTCCGAAGCAGCGCGAGCCGCTGGTCCGGCCGCGCCTGCAGAAACGGCGCGGTGAACTCTCGTCGTGACGCCTCGTCCATCTGGCGCATGCCGTCGCGGAAGATCGCCTGCTGGCGGTGCGTGTAGGTGTCGGTGACCATGAGCGCCATGAACGCGCCCGTGGCGGCGGCCTTTGCGCCGGGAGTGCCCGTCTCGGGAAGGATGGTCTCGGCCACTTCATCGAGGAAGGCGACGTCGGCGGCCGAGAACGTGCCGACGCCCCGGGCTGCGGCTGCGCGCTGCGCGGCGCCCGCGGCTGGAGCCGCCTCCAGCAGCTGCTCTCCCCCAACGAGCGCAGCGCCGCCGAGCAGGACGGTGACGCGTTGGATCGCCTCGCGTCGAGTCACCATCACAAGTTACCGCGCTTCAGCTCCTCGACGGCGTACGCCGCCGCCCGGGCTGTCAGCGCCATGTACGTGAGCGACGGGTTCTGACAGGCCGACGAGGTCATGCAGGCACCGTCGGTGACGAAGACGTTCGGGCAGTCCCAGACCTGGTTGTGCGCGTTCAACACGGACGTCTTCGCGTCGCGCCCCATCCGCGCAGTCCCCATCTCGTGGATGCCCATGCCGGGAGCGTAGTCGTTGTCGTAGACCCGGACGTCCCGGACACCTGCCGCCTCGAGCATCTCGGCCATGTCGTTCATCATGTCGCGCCGCATCAGCCGCTCGTTCTCGCCCGTCGCGCAGTCGATCGCGAGCACGGGCAGCCCCCACTTGTCCGTGCGGGCGTCGATCCAGACGCGGTTGCCGTGGTTCGGCAGCATCTCGCCGAACGCGGTGGCGCCGATCCGCCATGGGCCCGGCGTGGCCATGGCGTCCTTGAATGCGCCGCCGACGCCGAGCTCCGCCACTGCGCGCTCCCATCCCTGACGGCTGGCGCTGCCCTGGTAGCCGAAGCCACGCAGGTACTCGCGCCGCTCGTCGCCTGGCAGGTTGCGGAACCGCGGGATATAGAAACCGGTCGGCCGGCGCCCGTACACGTAGCTGTCCTCGTGCCCCTCGATCTCGCCGTTGGCGCCGCAGCGGAAATGGTGATCCATCAGGTTGTGGCCCAGCTCGCCGGAGCTGCTGCCGAGCCCGCCCGGCCAGACGTCGGTCGCGGACCGCATGAGGATCCAGGTCGAGTTGAGCGCAGAGGCGCACAGGAAGATCACGGGCGCCGAGTACTCCGTGACCTGGCCCGTGACGGCGTCGAGCACGCGCACACTCCTCGCGAGGCGGCGATCGCGGTCGTACACCAGGTCCGTGACGATCGCAAAGGTACGGAGCGTGAGCCGCTTGGTCGCCACCGCGGCCGGAAGCGTGGACGACTGTGTGCTGAAATACGCGCCGAACGGGCACCCCAGCCAGCACGCGTTGCGGTACTGGCACGCTCCGCGCCCCGGCAAGCGCTCGGTCAGGTTCGCGACGCGGCCTGGGATCACTCGCCGCCGCCCTCCGAACTGCGCCGCCACGCGCGACGCGATCCCCTCCTCGACGCAGTTGAGCGGCATCGCAGGCTGGAACTGCCCGTCGGGGAGCTGCGGCAGCCCCTCGCGCGATCCGGAGATGCCGGCGAAGCGCTCGACGTGGTCGTACCAGGGCGCGAGGTCAGCGTATCGAATCGGCCAGTCCACGGCGACGCCGTCTCGCGCGTTGCCCTCCAGATCCAAGTCGCTGAGACGGTAGCTTTGACGGCCCCAGAGCAGGGAGCGGCCGCCGACGTGGTAGCCGCGATACCAGTCGAAGCGCCTGACCTCCGTATAGGGCGCGTCCTGATCCGACGCCCACCAGTCGAGGTTCTTCTCGTTGAGCGGGTAATCCCGCCTCAGGACGGGGTACGCCTCCTCCATCGTGCGCGTGCGGCCGCCGCGATGCGCGTACTCCCACGGGGTCTTGAGCGCGTTACCGTAGTCCTTGATGTGCTCGACGTTGCGGCCGCGCTCGAGCAGCAGCACACGCAGGCCTCGCTCGGTCAGCTCCTTCGCAGCCCAACCTCCGGAGATTCCCGAGCCTACGACGATGGCGTCGAACGTCGCCGATGGGACCTGCATCCCGGCCAGTCTAGCCGATTCGTGGTACGTCGTGTCCGGCTTCCCGCCTCCGCCGAAGGCTCCGGCGAGGCTCGCCGAAGCGCGCGTCGTGCGCGAAGGCGGCAGCCGGACCATTCGGAGATGGGCGAGACTGATTCAATAGACTAGGTTGCAACGTCGCGATCGTTTAGGCTTGGCTCGGTGGAGGTA
>DASTDQ010000366.1:0-3252 GCA_035710305.1 Vicinamibacterales bacterium
GCAGGCGCAGACGCTGTTCGAGGTGCAGGCGCGCAACCTGGCCAGGCTCAGCGCGGCCGGCGTGAAGATCGCCTTCGGCACGGATGCGGGAGTATCGGTCGGCTGGGTGGCGCACACCGAGCTCGCCGACATGGTGGCCGCGGGGATGACGCCGGCTCAGGTGCTCACGGCAGCCACGCGGACCACGGCCGAGATCCTCCGTTTCAATCGCCTCGGGACGATCGCGGCGGGGAAGAGCGCCGACTTCATCGTGCTCGACGCGAACCCGCTCGACGGCATCACGAACACGCGGCGGATTGCGGACGTGTATTCGCGCGGCGACAGGATCGACCGCGCGGCGCTGGCCGCCGGATGGACCCGGTGAAGGGATGTGAAGGGGTCTGACCCCTTGCTGGGAGTGCACATGACTCGAACGGTGTGGTTGCTCGTTCTTGGCGTGGCGGCAGTCGTCGGCGTGCGAGCACAGCAGCCATCGACACCGCAGGTCGAGTGGCGGCACTACGGCGGCGACCCCGGCGGCATGCGCTACTCGCCGCTGACCGGCATCGATGCACCGAACCTCTCGCGCCTTCAGGTCGCGTGGCAATGGAAGCACTGGGAGACGGCGTTGAAAGAGTACGGGACCACTCCCGGCCAGTTCGAGAGCACGCCGTTGATGATCGACGGGACGCTGTATGTCACGACTCCCTACAACAGCATCGCCGCGCTCGACGCCGAGACGGGCCAGGAGCGATGGCGATTCGACGGCCACGCCTACGAGCTGGGTCAGCTGCTGTCGGGCAGCGGATGGAAGCTGCGCGGCACCGCGTTCTGGCGCGACGGCGGAGAGCTTCGGATCTTCCTGAACAGCCGGCACCGGCTCGTGCAGCTCGACGCCCGGACGGGGAAGCCGGTGACGACGTTCGGCAACGGCGGCGCCGTGTCGCTGACCGACGGTCTGCCTCGGATCTCCGACGTCACGCACGCGTCACAAAGCTCGCCGCCGGTCGTCTATCGAGACCTCGTCATCGTCGGCAGTCAGGTTCCCGATCGCGTTCAGCTGCCCGATCCGATGGGCTACGTGCAGGCGTTCAACGCGCGCACGGGGCGGCGGGTCTGGACCTTCTCCGTGATTCCTCAGTCGGCGAAAGACCCGGGCGCCGAGACGTGGGAGAACGAGTCGTGGCGGCGCAACGGCCACGCGAACGTGTGGGCGCCGATGGCGCTCGACGAGCCGCGCGGGTTGATTTACCTGCCGACGTCCACGCCGACGAGCGACTACTACGGGGGCGGGCGGCCCGGCGCCAACCTGTTCGCCGAGTCCCTGGTGTGCCTCGACGCGGCAACGGGCCAGATGAAGTGGCATTTCCAGACCGTGCATCACGGCCTGTGGGACTGGGATCTGCCGACGCAGCCCAACCTGGTCACGCTGACGGTCGGCGGCCGGCGCATCGACGCCGTCGCGCAGGTCACCAAGCGAGGCGACACGTTCGTCTTCGATCGCGTCACCGGCGCCCCGGTGTGGCCGATCGAGGAGCGGCCGGTTCCGACAGACACCGACGTGCCGGGTGAAAAGCCGTATCCCACGCAGCCGTTCCCCACACGACCGCGCCCGTTCGTCGACCAGGGCGTGACGCAGGAGGATGCGAACAACCTGACGCCCGAGATTCGAAGGCTGGCGCAGGACGAGATGCGCAAGTTCCGCATCGGTCCCATCTTCACGCCCCCGTCGCTCAAGGGGACGCTGCAGCGGCCGAGCCAGGGAGGAGGAGCCAACTGGGGCGGCGCGGCCTTCGATCCCGAGACCGGCTACCTGATCGTGCGGGCCAACAACGCCGTCGGCGTCAATCGCGTCGCGAAGAACGACGGCTCCGATCCGCTGGTCGGCGTCGACTACTCGCACGTCTTCGCGGGGCGAACGTCGGCCACGCTTCCTGGCGGCCTCCCGCTCGTGTCGCCGCCCTATGCCGTGCTCGCGGCGATCGACCTGAACCGGGGCGAGATCGTCTGGAAAGTCCCGCTCGGCGACAACCCGGCCGTCCGGAATCACCCGCTGCTCAAGGGGGTCGCGCTCCCGGACCGGCTCGGCTCGTCGGGAAACTCCGGTGGCGCGATGGTGACGCGAAGCGGGCTCGTCTTCATCGGCGGAGGCGACGGCTACTTCTATGCGTTCGAGACGAAGACGGGCAGGGAGGTGTGGCGTGAGAAGATTCCCTACGCCAGCACGGCCAACCCGATGACGTACCGCACGCAGTCGGGCAAACAGTTCATCGTCATGGCCACCGGCACTGGCGAGAACAACGCGCTGCTCGCTTTTACCGTGAAGTAGTGTACGTAGAGTCCGGCTTCAGCCGGACCGTGAAGTGCGTAGTGTCCGGCTTCAGCCGGACCGGGGGGACCATCGTGAAGATGCGCGGATTCATCGTGTCATGCGGGTTGTTTGTCTGTGCCGTGCTTGCGAGCGCGCAGGCGCAGCGGACGATATGGGACGGCGTGTACTCCGACGAACAGGCCAAGCGCGGAGAGCAGCTGTACGCTGAACACTGTGCCCGGTGCCACGGCGACGGCCTGGGTGGAGTCGAATCGGCGCCGGCGCTGACCGGCCCTGCCTTCTACGCCAACTGGGAAGGCGAATCGCTGAACGCGCTCTTCGAGCGGATCCGCATGTCGATGCCGCAGGACAATCCGGGCTCTCTGTCGCGCGTGCAGAATGCCGACATCGTGTCGCACATGCTGCGGGCCGGAGGCTACCCGGCCGGGAAGACTCCGCTCGAGGGGCAGGCGGGAACGCTCGGACAGATCAAGGTACTCACGTACAAGCCATAGACAACTGGACGGACGTGAACCACAGAGGCGCAGAGAGCACAGAGAATCCAATCATCAGACCTGAAAGACCAGACTCTGTGTCCTCTGTGTCTCTGTGGTGAGCGTCCGTGATCAGAAGAAGGAAGAGCAAAGCGGGGTCGCGTATGTGGCGATTACGAATGGCGTTGGGATTGGCGGCCGTCGTGACCACCGCGTGGACGATGGTCCCCGCGCAAGGACAGACCGGCGCGCCGAAAGGGGAGTGGCGGACCTACGGCGGCGATCTCGGCCACACGCGCTATGCCGCGCTGGATCAGATCACCGCCGCGAACTTCTCGAAGCTCGAGGTGGCGTGGCGCTTCAAGACCGACAACCTGGGTCCCCGTCCCGAATTCAACTTCCAGTCAACGCCGCTCATGGTCGGCGGACGCCTGTTCTCGACTGCCGGCACGCGGCGCGCGGTCGTTG
>DASTDQ010000367.1:0-5181 GCA_035710305.1 Vicinamibacterales bacterium
AGTCATTTCTTCAGGACGCTCATCGAAGGCACTGCCACCACGGCGTCGAGGGTGTCCTGAAGAAATGACTCCCGACCCCATTTAAGGATCGACTCGAATACGGCCAGGCCGTCGGCGCTGCCAAGGGCCGGCTCGGACGCCCGTTCGGGATGCGGCATGAGCCCCACGACGTTGCGCGTTTCGTTGCAAATGCCGGCGATGTTGTTGACGGATCCGTTTGGATTGGCCTCGTCATCCGGATCGCCGGCAGACGAGACGTAGCGAAAGACGATCTGCCGGTTGCGTTCGAGGCGGGCGATCACGTCGGGCTCCGCGTAGTAGTTCCCGTCCCCGTGCGCAATCGGTATCCGCAGGAGCTGCCCTGCCCTGCACGCAGCGGTAAACGGTGTGTCGGTCTGCTCCACGCGCACGTGCACGAATTCGCAACGGAAGCGCAGTCCCCGGTTCCGCAGCATGGCACCCGGCAGCAAGCCTGCCTCGAGCAGCACCTGGAAACCGTTGCAGATGCCGAGGACCGGTCCTCCATCGGAGGCAAACCTGGTCACCGCGCGCATGATCGGTGAAAACCTGGCGATGGCGCCGGTGCGCAGATAATCGCCATGCGCGAAGCCGCCAGGCAGGATGACGACATCGGCGCCGCGAAGGCTGGCGTCCTTGTGCCAGACGAGCTCGGCGTCCTGGCCGAGCACGTGCCGCGCAACGTGGTACGCGTCCTCGTCGCAGTTGGACCCGGGGAACACGACAACGGCGAACTTCATCGGGCGCCTCCCGCGCTGCCGTCCACCTCGATGCGATAACTCTCGATGACAGGGTTGGAGAGCAGTTTGGCGGCGGCGTCCGAGGCCAGCCGCCGGGCCTCGTCCGGGCTCGCCGCCTCGATGTCGAGCTCGAAGTACTTGCCTTGCCGGACGTCCTTCACCGAGGCATAGCCGAGCGTGTGGAGCGCTTCGGCGACGGTCGTTCCCTGCGGATCGAACACCGAAGGCTTGAGGGTCACGAACACGAGAGCCCGCATCAGACGGCTACCTCCTGGAAGACCCGTTCGAAAACGTGGTCGATATGCTTCATCTGCTCGTTCAGGTCGAAGGCCCGCTCGATATCCGGCTGGGACAGCACGTGAACGATCTCGGCGTCAGCAAGCAGCAGTGCCTTGAAATCACGCTGTTCCTGGAACGAACGCATCGCGTTGCGCTGCACCCACTCGTAGGCCTGTTCGCGCGACACGCCGCGTCTGGCCAGTTCGAGCAGCACAGTACCAGAGAACACCGCTCCGCGCGAGCGCTCGAGATTCTCCCGCATGCGCTCGGGGTACACGACCATTCCCGTTACGATCCGTGTGAACCTGCGAAGCATGTGATCGAGCGCGATGAAGGTGTCGGGCAGAATGACACGCTCGACCGAGGAATGCGAGATGTCGCGCTCGTGCCACAAGGCGTTGTTCTCGAACGCCGCGGAGGCATTTGCGCGCAGCAGCCGGGCCAATCCGACGATCTGCTCGCAGCCGATCGGGTTCCGCTTGTGCGGCATGGCCGACGAGCCCTTCTGCCCCTTGCCAAACGGCTCTTCGACTTCGCCAATCTCCGTCTTCTGCAGCCCACGGATCTCGAGCGCGAATTTCTCGAGCGATGAACCGGTAATAGCCATCGCCGAGACGAGCTCGGCATGGCGGTCGCGCTGAATGACCTGCGAGGCGACCGGCGCTGGAGTCAGGCCAAGGGTCTGACAAACATCACGCTCGACGGACGGAGGAAGGTGGGCGAACGTGCCGACGGCGCCCGACAGCTTGCCGACCGCGATGACCTCGCGCGCACGCGTCATGCGGGCTGCATCGCGCGCCAGCTCGGCGTACCAAAGCGCGAGCTTGAGGCCGAAGGTCATGGGCTCGGCGTGGACGCCGTGCGTCCTCCCGATCATCGGCGTGCGGCGGTGCTCTTCGGCACGCGCGTGGACGGCCTGCATCAACCGATCGAGCCCGGCCAGGATCAGGTCGCAGGCCTCGCGCATCTGGAGGGCCTGGGCCGTGTCGATGACGTCGGACGATGTGAGGCCGAAGTGGAGCCACCGGGCGGAAGGACCCACGTGCTCGGCGACGGCGGTCGTGAAGGCGATGACGTCGTGCTGGGTGGCTTCCTCGATCTCCTCGATTCGGGCGATCTCGAACGCCCCCCGCTCCCGGATGTCCCGGGCGGCCTCGGCCGGGACGATGCCGGCACGCGACATGGCTTCGGCGGCTGCGACCTCGACCCGCAGCCAGGTCTCGTACTTCCGCTGGTCGCTCCAGATACGACCCATTTCGGGGTGCGTATACCGGGGGATCATCTGAAGCAGGTCATCCGAAGGCCCTCCATGGGCGTTGCCTTACCCGAGTGCCAGCCGATCCCGCGGGATCTCCAGACCGTTCACGGCGCCCAAGACGGTTGCAGCCAGCGACGAGTCTCGAAACAGATCCCGGGCCACGCGCTGGACGTCGTCGGACGTCACGCGCTCGACTCCTTCCAGCGTCTCATCCAGGCCGAACTGCCTGTCGAAGTAAATCTCCTGACGCGCCAGATGCGACATCCGGCTCGACGTGCTCTCCAGGTTCAGCATGAGGCTGCCCTTGAGATGATCCTTCGCCCGCCGCAATTCGGAGTGGGGCAGGGGCTCGTCCTTCATGCGGCGGATTTCGCCGATCACCACGTCGATCAACTCGCCCACCGTGCCATTGGCGCAGCCGGCGTAGATCGTCATCGATCCGGCGTCACGATAGGCGCTGAGCCCGCTGAACACCGCGTAGGCCAGCCCCCTCTTCTCGCGGACATTCTGGAACAGGCGCGAGCTCATCGAACCGCCGAGGATCGTGTTGAGAACGTAGCTGGAATAGCGCTCGGCGTGATCCTGGCGATAGCTGCCCGTCCCGAGACACACGTGACTTTGTTCGAGATCCTTGTTTCGGATGACCGTGCTTGGCACGACCTGAGGGGGCGCTTCACGCCGCTGCTCGCCCGTCTCGGACAAACCGGCGAAGGCCCGTTCGACCAAGTCTCGCACGCGCGCGTGCTCGATGTTGCCGACAGCCGACACGATGAGGTTGGGCGCTGCGTAGACGTTGGCAAAGTACTGGCGCAGCCCCTCCGGGGTGAATGATTCGACGGTCTCCTTCGTACCGAGAATCGGCCTGCCAAGCGGATGCCCCGGCCACAGGTTCTCGGTGAACAGCTCGTGAACGAGGTCGTCGGGTGTGTCCTCGACCATCTTGATTTCTTCGAGGACGACCTTTTTTTCCCGGCCGAGATCGTCGTCGGCGAACGCCGGATTCGTGACGATGTCGGAAAGCACCTCGACCGCCAGCGGCAGGTGCTCGTCGAGCACCTTGAAGTAGTAGCTCGCGTACTCCTTGGCCGTGAACGCGTCCATCTGGCCGCCGATGGAATCCACCGTCTGCGCGATGTCCTCCGCGGTCCGCGTGGTCGTGCCCTTGAAGAGCATGTGCTCCACGAAATGGGCGATCCCGCCCTGGGCCTCCGACTCGTGCCGCGAACCGCGCGCCAGCCAGACGCCGACGCTGACGGACCGAACGTGGGGCATCCGCTCTGTGACGATGCGGAGACCATTCGGAAGCACGTCGCGGACGATTGCAGGTTGAGACACCGGATTCGCTTGGGGGCGGCCAGTTACCGGAACGCGTGCTACCGGAGCGCGGCGCCAGCCGCAAGTCATTGACAGAAAAGCAATTAGAAGAACGCCCGAATGATAACACGCAGGGCTTTCCAGTGGCAAGGGTGCTACAATCGACTGCTCGCATCTCCAAGAAAACGCGAGAGATAGCCATGACCGCTCAGTCGCGGGACCTCTCCGAGCTGGAACTCGCCGATCTCGAGCGTCTCGTCACCGAGCGGGGATTCGACGCGTTTCACGCGCGTCAACTCTACCGTTGGATCCACCGACGCGCCGTCGCCGATTTCGACGAGATGACCGACCTCTCCCGCGACTTGCGGAGCCGTCTGAAGGCGGACTTCAGGGTCGATCGCCCGCGCATCGTGGACGATCAGGTTTCAGGGGATGGCACGCGCAAGTTCGTGCTCGCCCTGGCCGACGGCCGCAAGATCGAGTCGGTTTTCATCCCTGATACGCCGGCGATGACTTTCTGCGTGTCCACGCAGGTCGGATGCGCGATGTCGTGCGGGTTCTGTCTGACCGGGAAGATGGGACTGGTCCGCAATCTGACCGCCGGGGAGATCGCGGCCCAGGTCGTGACGCTGGCGGCGGAGGTCGGCCTGCTCGAGCAGCCGTTCAACATCGTGCTGATGGGAATGGGCGAACCGCTGCACAACTACGACAACACGATGAAGGCGCTGCGCATGCTGCACGCCGAACAGGGCCTGGCTGTCTCGCCTCGGCGCGTGACCCTGTCGACCGTCGGAATCGTTCCCGGCCTGGAACGGCTGGCCCGGGAGCCCCTCATGCCGAACCTCGCCGTGTCGCTCCACGCGACGACCGAGGAACAGCGGACGGCGCTCGTGCCCCCGAACGTGAAGTATCCCCTCTCTGCGATCGTTGACGCCTGCCGCAAGTTTCCGCTGAAGAAGCGCAGCCGCATCACGTTCGAATACGTGCTCCTCGACGGCGTCAACGACGCACCGGAGGACGCTCGTCGTCTCGCAAGGCTGCTGTCCGGGATCAAGTCGAAGATCAACCTCATCCCGCTCAATCCTGCACCGGGGATTCCCTTCGAACGGCCGTCGGACGAGCGCGTCAACCGATTCGCGCAGATTCTGGCCGACCGTCACATGACCGTGTCGGTCCGAAAAAGCCGGGGGCGCGACATACGCGCCGCGTGCGGGCAGTTGATCGTCGAAGGCGGGACGAAGAAGTCGGCCGCGCAGCAGATGGCGCTGCTGCTTCGCTAAACTCCCAATTCCCAACGTGTTTGTTTAGCGCGTTCCGATCGATCAGGTCGGCCGATCGCCGTGCTACGGAGACCTGCCGGTCCGGGCGTCGCCGGCGCTGCACGCCGGAAATCGGTTTCCGCTCCCGCCCTGCCGACACGTGGCGAGTAGTCGCTACCTCGCGGCGACATCCGGCACGCGGCACAAAGCGCCCGCGACGAATCGCGTCAACGAGAACGCGGGGACGGAACTCGCCGCGGAATCGTCGCTTCACCCGATTTCCTGCTTCGCAGTGGCTTGGCGTTGGCGCAGG
>DASTDQ010000368.1:0-10612 GCA_035710305.1 Vicinamibacterales bacterium
CTGAAGCTCGGCCGCGTCATGAGCGCGGACTCGGTGGGCGGCATGTATCGCTCGCTGCTGTCGGCGTGGCAGCGGCCAGGCGACGTGGTCGTGGAGGACGGCCCGGACGACGATCCGAACGGCCGGATTCTGGACGGGCGCGACCCGGAGGATCTGCTCGATCGGATGATGCTGGCCGATCAAGCCGCGTATCTGCCCGATGACCTGCTCGCCAAAGTCGATCGCGCGAGCATGGCCGTCAGTCTGGAGGTCCGCGCGCCGCTTCTGGATCACCGCGTCGTCGAGCTCTCGTGGCGGCTGCCCCGTTCCCTCAAAGTGCGCGGCCCGGTGGGGAAGTGGGTGCTGCGCCAGGTCCTCTACCGTCGCGTGCCGCGCGAGATCGTCGAACGGCCGAAGATGGGATTTTCAGTCCCGATCGATCGCTGGCTGCGCGGGCCGCTGAAAAGCTGGGCCAGCGATCTCCTGACCGTGAACGAGCTGGCCAAGGACGGACTGCTCAATCCGGCGGGAGTCGTCGATGCCTGGAGAGGACTGCAGGAATCCGGGCGTCCCGCGGGCACCGCGCTCTGGGCCGTCGTGATGTTCCAGGCGTGGAGGGCGCGGTGGCACGCCTGAGCACTCGCCCGATCACATTCGGAGGTCACTGAGCCATGTCAGAACGAACGGGCCGTCCTCGTCTGCTCTTCCTGTGCCACACGCTGCCGTACCCGCCCGACGGCGGACCATGGATCAGAACGTTCCATGTGCTCCGTCACCTCGCTCGTGCCTTCGACATCACCGCGTTGTGCTTCGAGCGATCGCCGACGGCGGGTGGAGGAGTCGCCTGGGACGTGGCAGCCGGCAATGAGGCGCTTGGACGGTACGCCGCTGTCGAGGTCTTCCCGATTCCCCAGGCGCGCAGTCGATCTCGATTTGTCTGGGATCATTTGCGGAGCACGGCGCTGGCGCAGGTCTATACGACCTACCTGTACCAGTCCGGGGCTTTTCGGCGTCGGCTCCGCCAGCTGCTGCGGTCCCGGTCTTTCGATCTCGTTCACATCGACAGCTTCGATCTGTCGGGCTATCTGCCGGAGTGCCACTCGCTGCCGGTCGTCTGCGTGCACCACGACATCCAATCCGCGCTGCTTCGCCGGCGCGCTGCCGTCGATGCCCGCGTGCTGCGGCGTGCCTACGCCCGATACCAGGCCGCTCTCATGGCACGGGAGGAAAGGCGCTGGTGCGGCCGCGTCGGGTTGAACGTGGCCGTGTCCGACGTGGACGCGGCTTTACTGATGCGGCTCGTGCCGGCCGCGCGCGTGGCCGTGGTGCCGAACGGCGTGGACGTGGACGAATTCCAGTCGTCCGGCGACGGGACGGGGACGGGCGTCGCCTTCGTCGGTGGGGCCGCCGTGTTTCCCAATGCCGCGGCTCTCGAGTTCTTCTGCACCGCGATCCTCCCGCATCTGCGGGCGGCAACGACCGACCTTCCCGTCCGGTGGATCGGGAGGGCGACGCCCGATCAACAGCGACACTACGCCGGCCGGTACGGCGTCCACCTGACGGGCTACGTCGAGGATGTTCGACCGCTGATGCGGGAGGCCGCGTGCCACGTCGTGCCGTTGACCACCGGGGGCGGCACGCGACTCAAGATTCTCAACTCGTGGGCGATGGGGAAGCCCGTCGTCAGCACGTCAATCGGCTGCGAGGGCCTGGCGGCCGTCGACGGGGACAACATCCTGATCCGCGACGAGCCGGCGGCCTTCGCCGATGCCGTCCTGCGCGTGCTCGCCGACGAAACCTTGCGCCGCAGATTGGGCGCCGGCGGTCGGGCGACGGTCGAGCGGCTGTACAGCTGGGACATCGTCGGAGAACGAATGAGGAATGCGTACCTGGATCTCGCGCGCGAGCATGCTCAGAATCTCCTCTCCCCTTGCTCCGCCATCAGCGGACAGCTTTACCCGCTACACGAATAGCGCAGTCAGACCATCCCTGACAGCAATGGCGCCGGCGACCCATCTCGCGCGGCGCGCCGACCCGTCGTGGGATCTGCTGCTCATCTGTGTCGCGGGCTACATCCTGACCGCCGTGGGCCGGCTGCACCAGCTGTTCCCGGCGCTGCAGGCGCTTCGTCCCGCGATCGTGACGGGATTGGCCGCCATCGGGTTGTATGTCATCGATCGACGTCAATCCAGGCAGCCAGGGCTGCTCTGGGTCCCGACGACGCGCTATCTGCTGGCGTTGCTGGCGTGGATGGCCTTGTCCCTCCCGGGTTCGATCTGGCCGGGCAACGCGTTCGATCTGTTGTTCGACAACTTCATCAAGACCTTCCTCATGTATCTCGTGCTCGTGGGCTCCGTGCGCGGTGACCGGGATGTCGAGCGGCTGGCCTTCGCGTATTTCCTGTCTGCGGCGGTGTATGCCTTCGTGGTGCTCACGCGATTCGACGTCGGCGACGGCGACGCGTGGCGCCTCGGGCGTCTCTACTACTACGACGCGAACGACTTCGCGGCGTTTGCCGTCTCGGCGATGCCGTTCGGTCTCTATTTCGCGCGCACCGGACGCGCCGTGCTCACCAAGGTGGGCGCCGCTGCCGCTCTGGCCCTGCTGATCGTCGCGTTCGTTCGCTCTGGATCCCGAGGGGGATTCGTGGCCCTCCTGGTCATGGGCGGCTATGTCGTCGTGCGATACACCGCCATCGCTCTTCGCTGGCGGCTCGCCGCCGTCGCGATCGTCGTGTCGGTGCTCGCAGCCACCGCGAGCGACGAGTACTGGCGCCAGATGGGGACGATTCTTTCGGACACCGACTACAACCAGACGGCGGAGAGCGGGCGGCTTCAAATCTGGCGCCGGGGCGTCGGGTACATGCTGCAGCATCCCGTCCTCGGCGTCGGGGCCAACAACTTCGGCGTGGCCGAAGGGACGCTGTCGCCGATGGCTTCGCGGCAGCAGTTCGGCGCCGGCGTCCGGTGGAACGCCGCGCACAACAGCTTCGTTCAGGTCGGGGCCGAGCTCGGCGTGCCGGGCCTCATGCTGTTCATCGCCATCATCACGACCGCGTTCGCGGCTCTCGCCAGACCGAGGCGACCGACGAGTGTCGAGACCGGCCTTGCCGAACGCCCGGCGGAGTTGAGGCAAACGCTGACGGCGTCGCTCCTCGGCTTCGTCGTGGCCGCGTTCTTTCTGTCGCTTGCGTATTCCGAGATGTTGTACACGCTGGTCGCGCTGGCGATCGCCTTCGGCAAGGTGACCGACGCGCGGGCCCCGGTGGTCATGAAAGGCCCGGTTCGTCGATGAGATCTCGCCCACCCGCTTCCTCCCTCGGCGCCTTCGCGTACTACGGCGGTCTCCGCCTGCTGGGTCTCACGTCGCTCCGGCGGCGTCAACAAGACGGCGGCCTGATTCTCTGCTACCACAACGTCGTACCGGGCGACGGCGGCCGGGAGGGCGACCCCGGCCTGCACATGTCCTGCGTGCGTTTCGAGCGACACATGCGCTGGCTCGCCCTTCACTACAACGTGGTTCCACTGCACGAGTTCGTCCAGCGCGTGGAGATGGGTGCGTCGCTGCAATCCGTTGCGGCAATCACCTTCGACGACGCCTACGCGGGAGTGTTCGCGCATGCTGCGCCGCTGCTCGAGGCGCTCGAGCTGCCCGCCACTGTGTTCGTCGTGGCCGACGCCCCGGGCCGATCCGATCTCTTCTGGTGGGATCGGCCCGACGTCGTGACATTCGCGGCGCGGCCGGACACGCGTCAAGAGTGGTTGACGCAGCTTCAGGGGGACCAGGCGGCGATTGTGTCGTCGCTCGGGGCGTCCGCTGTCGCGCCGCTGCCGTCCACGCACTACGCCGCCGATTGGGCGACCATCCGCGCACACGCGGGCCGCCAACTCGACATCGGCGTGCACTCGGCGACGCATCGATCGCTCACGACGCTGTCCGACGCAGACCTCGAACGCGAGATCGTCACGAGCCGCGCGGTGATCTATCACGCGACGGGAGTGTGGCCACAGTGCTTTTCATATCCCTACGGCCTGTGGGATGGCCGGGTCCGCGATGCCGTCCGGGCGGCAGGCTATCGCGCCGCGTGTACGACCGATCCCGAGTTCTACAGCAGACCGGCCGACGTCTGTGCGTTGCCCAGGTTGAACGTCCCGGCCGGCATCTCGGACGGGGCGTTCGAAGCCTGGACGGCCGGTTTTCGGGGGAGCAAGGCGTCATGATGAATCGTCACCCGCGAGTTGCCGGTCTTCGTCTGGCGCACCTGATCGAGTCGAGCGGGCCTGGCGGCGCCGAGCGCGTGGTCGCAGAGCTTGCAACCTCGTTGCAGGCGGGCGGTGCGGACAACGTCGTATTCCTTCCCGCGGATGGGGAAGACTGGCTTCGACGCCAGCTCGAAGGATCTGGAGTGGCTGTCGAATACTTCCGCATCGAACGGCCCTTCTCGGTGGCGTGCGCGCGGAGCCTGGCGCTCGGTTTCCAAAAGCATCGCATCGACCTCGCCCACAGCCATGAGTTCTCGATGGCGTTCTATGGGGCCTGGGCGGCGCGACTGGCTGGTGTGCCGCACGTCATCACCATGCACGGGGGACGGTACTATGCGGGCCGGCTCCGGCGGCGGCTGGCGCTCCGCGCCGCGATGGCGCTCAGCGCCCGGACGGTGGCGGTCTCCGGTCGCCTGGCGCTGGCCATCGGTCGCGACCTCGGAATCCGAGCGACGCGCATCCTCACGATCCCGAACGGCGTTCGCTACCTGCCGCCCGAACGGGTCACTCTGCGCGACGATCTGCGGCTCGGCCCCGACGATCGGCTGATCGTTGCGGTTGGCAATCTGTATCCGGTCAAGGGACACCAGTACCTGATCGACGCCGCGGCGTCGATCATCGACCGGCATCCAACGCTTCACATCGCGATCGCCGGACGCGGCGATCGCGAGGCCGCGCTCCGCTCCCAGGCCAGAGATCGCGGCCTCGCCGACCGCGTCCACCTGCTGGGCCTTCGCGCGGACATCCCGGCGATTCTCGCGGCCGCTGATGCCTTCGTTCTCCCGTCCCTGTCCGAGGGGCTGCCGCTGGCGCTCATCGAAGCGATGTTTGCCGGCTGCCCGATCGTCGCCAGTGACGTGGGAGAGGTTGGTGCGGCGCTGTCGGCGGGAAGGGTCGGCGTGCTCGTTGAGCCCGCGGATGCCGACGCGCTGGCGAGCGCGATCGATGGCCTCCTCGGCGATCCCGTGCGCGCCAAGGCCCTGGGAGAGCGAGCCGCACGCCAGGCCATCGCGCAATACGACCTGTCCCGCATGGTCCGCCGGTACGCCAACGTCTACGAGCGGGCCATTGGAACGCGGCCTCGTGGGCTGGCGCGCTTGTCGGCCCGGCAGGAGCCCTCTCTCTGACAATGACCATGCAACTCCGAGCGCTCTGTGGGTTGGCAATCGTCGCGTTCCTCATCGGGGCGGTCCGTTTCTTCCCATCGGCGTACCACGCCGTGGGGCCCGCGTGTGTTGGCGGCGACGCTTCGAACCCGAACGTCGTGATGTGCGACGACTTCGAGGACGGCGCGTTCGAACGCCGCTGGGACATCGGAGGCCATCAAGGTAGGTGGCCGATCGATCAGTTCGTCCTGTGCACGGACGGCGCCTTCGGCTTCAAGGATAGGTGCGCGGCGTGGAGCAACCACCTGGTGTTCGACCGCGAGTGGGGCTTCTACGGGTACGATGCGCGCCGGCCATTTGCGCCGCAACCGGAATTCTACGTGCGCTGGTACCAGTACATCTCGAACCCGTACACCTGGGGCCCGCTCGAGGACAAGTCCGTGATGCTGCACGATCGGTCGAATACGCTCGTCGCCTACGTCGGAACCAACAGAAATCATCTCCCGGTCGAAAAAGACAGCGGGCCCGGGATGCCTTTCGTCGCCAACTATCAGGACCTCGACTACCCGGAGACTGGAAACCGATACAACCGCGTGAACCGTTTTCAGAACCAGGGACGGAACATCACGCTCGAGCCAGGGAAATGGTACCTCTTCGAGTGGTACGTCAAGCACAACACACCCGGGAAGAGCGACGGCGTGACGAAGCTCTGGGTCGACGATGCCGGTTCGCCAATCTCACGGCAGACGCTGCGGATGGAATACAACGACATGCGGTGGCTGCGGACGATGGACGCCGGGAAGGCGTTTGGCGAGCTGCGCCTGACGGTGTACGACCAGCGATGCGATGGAGCGCACAATACGTGTCCGCCGCGAGGGCCGTCCATTCTGTCGCAGTCGCATCGCTGGGATCATGTGGCGGTGAGCAGAGCGCCGATCGGGCCGATCGCGAAGTGACGTGAATCGAGCCGCTGGAATCGTGTCGTTCGTCGCGCTCATCGCCGCTGCGCCCGTCGCGTGCAGTTCGCCCGCAACCGGGCCAGGAGGACTTCCGCCGGGTGGCGGCGCCGTCTTGTTCAGCGACGACTTCGAGTCGGCCTCGCTCGCCGCGTGGGAGGATGGTTTCGACGCGGCACGCCACCGAATTCAGACCGATTCGTCGGCGGGGAATCGGTATCTCGCCACGACCTATCCCGCCGGGCGCGACGGCGGATGGCTGACGCGTTTCATCAGACCGGGCGGCGACTCGCTGTACGTGAGCCTGGACGTGCGCTTCCCGAACGACTGGATCGGCGGAACGAAACTGGTGGGGTTCTACGGCTCGCGAAACGACGATCAGTGGTCAGCGTTCGGCAAAGCCGGACTGTGCCCGACGGGCAGCGATTTCTTCGCTGCCATGGTGGTGACGGAAGCAGGCGGAGATCCTGGACCGGCGAGGTTCTACACGTACTATCCCGCCATGTCGCGGGAGCCCGACGGGCGGACCTGCTGGGGACGGTATGGTGATGGCTCGGAGAGCTATACGCCTCCGCTGACATTGAGCCGGGGCGTGTGGCACCGCCTGGAGTTCTTCGTGCAGCTCAACACGCCGGGTCGCGCCGACGGACGACAGATGTTCTGGATCGACGGCGCACAGCGGGGAAGCTGGTCGGGCATCAGCTTCCGCGACGGCGTCGTTCTCGAGCTGAATGCCGTGCAACTCTCCTTCAGCGTGAGTGGGGGAGTGCCCCGTACCCAGCAGCTCCACGTGGACAACATCGTCGTGCGCAGTGCGCCCGCGTGACATCGGTTCAGTTGACGCCGACGACTCTGACGCCGGTTGGCGGGCCGGGCGGTGCGCTTGGCGGGCTCGAGCCGACGGGGCCAGGCCATCGATCGGTACGAATCTCGACGGCGGAGAAGTACCAGTACTTCCCGGTGTCGTCGGCTCCGTACTGGCCGTTGTTCCCCAGCCCGAAATCGTTCGTGTAGCTGGGATCGACGCAGAAGGTGTGCCCCGCCGCATAGTAGGACGCAAGCGTCCAGTCGTTTCGTCCGTTCCAGAGGGCCTGCAGGTAGCCCGACTGAACGAACGTGTTGTCTGACGCAATCAGGAGTCCGTTGGCGTCGTACACACGCGGGTACACCTGAACGTGGCTGGCATCGACGTAGTGAACGTAGTACTCGAAGCGGTACCACTGTCCATTGACCAGGGGCAGCGCGGGGCCCCAGTGCCCGATCGGGTACGTGTAGCCACAGCCGTACAAGCTGATGTGGAAATTCCAGGTCAGCAGGCCTGAGTACTTTCGCATGTAGGTCAGGTTCGCGTACTGGAACGTGTCCACGGTGGCGACGTGATCGCCCTCGGTCGAGGTGTCGTCGTTCCTCATGTAGTACCGCAGGTAATAATCCTGGGATTGCGGCAGGAAGTTGTCGATCTGGACGTTGGCCGCGAAGCTGGAGCCTCGCTGCTGAACGCGCAGCGCGTTGTGCCCGCCGGGTCCTCCAGGGACGACCGACAGGAGCTTGACGCCAGTGCCGTTGTTGAACTCCCAGTAATTGGGCCACCGGCCGCCGTCGGTGACGGCGCTGGCCAGAGCTCCTTGCGACGTGTCCCAGCTGCTCGTGAAGATCACCCCGGTTGACTGGGCCAGCGTTCCCAAGGAAGGCGCGCCGAGCGCGACAAGACAGACGACTGCCCAGCTGATGTAGGTTTTCGCGACAACAGCGTGGTGGAATTTCACGGAGCCGCTGAATCGGGGCGGGCCATTGAGCGAGGATTGTGCAACAAGCGCTCCAGTCGAGGTTCGAGCCGGCGTGGTCGCGCCGCCGGACGCCTTCAAAGAGAGTGCCGCCCCCAGGTCATCACGCGGGACCCGGCCATCGATCGGTGCGGATTTCGACCGCTGAGAAAAACCAGTCCTGACCCGTGTCGGCGGCTCCGCGTTGGCCGTTGTTGCCGAGCCCGAAGTCGTTCACCCAGCCGGGATCGACGCAGAAGCTCTGGCCGGCGGCGTAGTAGGACGCCAGGTTCCAGTCGCGCCGGCCATTCCAGGATGCAGATCCGTAATCCTGCTGGCGGAAATCGAGGTCGGACGCAATCATGACGCCTGAGGCATCGAAGACACGCGGGTGCACCTGCACGTGCGTGGGATCGACGTAATCGACGTGATACTCGAACCGGTACCACTGGCCATTGGCGAGCGTGGGCTCGGGTCCCCAATGTCCGACGGGATACGTGTAACCGCATCCGTACAAGCTGATGACGAAGCTCCAGCCGCCCGGCTTGCCGAATTTTCGCATGTACGTCAGGTTCGAATAGTTCCATGTGTCGACGGTAACGATGTGATCGCCTTCACGAGACGTGTCCTCGTTCTTCATGTAGAAGCGCACGTAGAAGTCCGTGGACGGCGGGACGACGTTGTCGACCTGCAGGTTGGCCGCGAACGTCGATCCCCGCTGCTGCACGCGGAGCGCGTTGTGTCCGCGTGGCCCTCCAGACACGACTGACAAGAGCTGAACGCCGGTGCCGTTGTTGAACTCCCAGTAGTTCGGCCAGCGGCCTCCGTCCGTGACGGCGGCCGACGAGGCTCCCGTGGCCGTATCCCAGCCGCTCGAGAAAGCGGCGCCCGGAAGATCGGATGGCGAGAGCGTCGTCGAGCAACCGATGGCGAACGAGCCGAGAATCAGAAGTACAGAGACTCGCATCGGCGTACTGATCTTAACGCCGTACCACACCTCATCTTTTCTATTGCACCGGCCCCGGCCATCGGTCGGTTCGGATCTCAACGCCGCCGAAGTACCAGTAAAGACCGGTGTCCGCCGCGCCGAACTGGCCGTTGTTGCCGAGCCCGAACATCCTCATCCATCCGGGATCCACGCAGAAGCTGTGGCCGGCAGCGTAGTAGGACGCGAGCGTCCAGTCGCTGCGCCCGTTCCACGCGGCGCCGCCGAAGTCCGACTGCAGGAAGTTCGCGTCCGAGAGGATGAGGACTCCAGTGTCGTCGTAGACGCGCGGATGTACCTGAACGTGCGTGGCGTCCGTGTAGTGGATGTAGTACTCGAACCGGTACCAGCGGCCATTGAGAAGCGGCACGGCCGGACCCCAGTGGCCGATTGGGTACGTGTACCCGCATCCATACATGCTGAGGACCCAGTTGTAGCTGACTGGACCGCCGTACTTCCGCAGGTACGTCAGGTTCGAGTAGTTCCACGTATCGACCGTGACTATGTGGTCTCCCGAGTTGGACGTGTCGTCGTTCCGCATATAGAACCGGACGTAGTAGTCGGTTCCCGGCGGGACGATGTTGTCGACTTGAACGTTGGCTGCGAAGGAGGAGCCGCGCTGCTGAACGCGCAGCGCATTGTGTCCGTTGGGACCTCCCGATACCACCGACAGGAGCTGCACGCCGGAGCCGCCGTTGAACTCCCAGTAGTTCGGCCAGCGTCCGCCGTCGGTGACGGCCGAGGCAGCGGTGCCGACAGCCGTATCCCAGCTGCTCGAGAAGAGCGCGCTGCCGCCGCCACTTCCGGTGCCGTTGTTCACAGTGACGTTCATCGACGGGCTGGTCGCCTGGTTTCCCGCGGCGTCTCTGGCGACGACCGTCAACGCGTGTGAGCCGTTGGCCGTCGCAGTGGTGTTCCACGAGATCGAGTACGGGGCCGTCGTGTCCTCGCTACCGAGGTTCACGCCGTCCAGCTTGAATTGCACGCCGGCTACGCCGACGTTGTCGCTCGCGTTGGCACTCACGGTGACGCTGCTCCCGGAGACCGTCGCGCCGGCCGCCGGCGAGGTGATCGACACCGACGGAGGCGTCGTGTCACCAGGGGAGGGGCCGGAGGCGGGCGACAGGCACCCGACGTAGCTCTTCGCCGCCACGACGTGCGCGTACTTGATGTTCCCGGAGCCGCCGCCTGGCGCGTACACCTGCAGCCAGATCCAATTCAGGTTCAGGTTGGCGTCGCTCCGCCACCGGAAACCCTCGAACGGAGAGCCGGCTGGATCCTGCGTGAAGTTGCCACCGCTCCAGTAGCCATTCGGGAAGCCCTGGCCGAGATGGCTGACCTTGACGCCGTTGAGCCAGATGGCGTGTTCCCCGTTGAAGGAGGAGACCGGGTTGTTCAGCTTGACCATGTGCTCGACGCACATCCACTGACCCGGCGTGGCCCTGACGCTGGCATTGTTCAACAACGTGTTGCCCCAGTAGGTGCCGCCGCCGTCGGCCCGCATGTTCGCCCAGTAGTTGTAATGGTCGAAGCGGGTCAGGTTGTCGGATTGCTCGGCTCC